>JAKFCR010000088.1:0-5590 GCA_036676545.1 Aeromicrobium sp.
AGCGGCGCTGCTTCGTCGTACGAGTCGATCATCCGCTGGAGGTGTGGAGCGCCGAACAGTGCGAGCATCGCGAGATCGGTCTCGCGGTGACCACCGTGGGCGGCTGCGTCGATCAGCCAGATGTTGCCGTCGGCTCCCCACACGATGTTGCCGGACCAGAGGTCGCCGTGGATGCGGGACGGCGGCTCCGCCTCGCCTGCGAACTCGTGGATGCGACGCATCGCGGCCTCGATCGTCTCGGCTTCCTCCATCGTGAGGGCCTGACGGTCGACCGCAGCACGTACGTACGGCATGACGCGTCGCGAGGCGAAGAACTCTGGCCACGTGGGCAGTGGACGGTTGGGCAGCGGCGCGAGGCCGATGAAGCCGTCCTTCTCGGCACCGAACGTCGACGCTCCGGCGGCGTGTGTCGTCGCGAGGTCGCGGCCGAAGCGTTCGGCGGCGTCGGCTGTGGGCTTGCCCTGCTCGACCCACGCCAGGATCAGGCAGTCCTCCGCAACCGCGAGCACCTCGGGCACGTGGGCGCCTCCGGCCTCGGCCAGCCAGCGCAGGCTTTCGGCCTCGCGTACGAACATGTCGACGGGGGCCTGGGGTCGCGTCTTGATGATGGCGTTGTGGCCGTCGGTGAGGCGCAGTCGCGTCGACGTACAGATGTCGCCGCCGGCAACCGAGGTGGTGGATACGACACCTTGACCAAGGAGAGACTCCGCCCGTGCGGCGGTTCCGGTCATTCGTGCCATGTCGCTGACGTTACCCCGTGTATTGGTGTCCTGTTCAGGACTCCAATAGGTCCGGCAGCTGCCCGACCAGCTGGTCGGTGGTCCGCTCGATCATTGCGAGCACCGCGGCGAATCCCGAAGCGCCGCCATACCAAGGGTCAGGCACCTCGATGTCGCCCTCGCTTGCCTCGGGATCGAACTCGCGAAACATGCGTACGCGGGCCTGTTCTGCGACGGTCGGGGCCTGGTCGCTCATGTCGGCCTGGTTGCTCAGGTCCATCGCGAGCAGCAGGTCGTTCTCGGCGAACCAGTCCGTGCTGAACGTACGCGCGACGTGCCGGCTGGGGTCGTAACCAGCGGATCGCAGTACGTCAGCAGCGCGGGAGTCCATCGCCTCACCCTGGTGCCACCCACCCGTACCGGACGAGACGACCTCGACTCGGTCGTCGAGCCCGGCCTTGGCAAGCCGATCTTCAAGGACGACGTGCGCCATCGGCGAGCGACAGATGTTGCCGAGACACACCAAGGCGATGCGGTAGCGATCCTTCTTGCCGGGCGGAGTGCTCACTTCTTGTTGGTGAACGCCCCGAGCACCGTGTTGACCAGCGAGATCACGACTGCGCCGAGCACGGCCCACCAGAAGCCGTCGATCGCGAAGTAGGACACGTCGAGCTTGTCGGTGACCCATTCCGTCAGCAGCAGCAGAAGAGCGTTGATGACGAGCAGGGCGAAGCCGAGCGTGATGATGATGAACGGCAGCGACAGGGTCTTGATGACCGGCGCGATGAACGTGTTGATCACCGCGAAGATGGCACCCACGATCGCGATCGAGATGACACGAGACAAGGTGCTGTCGCCCTCACCGATGTTCATGTGCTCGCCGAGAAGTCCGGCGGCGATGGCGAGCGAAGCAGAGCTGAGGATCCAGGTAGTCAAGAACTTGGGCATGGCCCGATTGTTGCACTCCGGGCGTCGCGGGCGGCTTATTGCGGGGGCAGCGCAGCGGGTGCCGTCGTACGCGAGGTCTGCGCCAGGACGATGCCGCCGAGGACGGCGAGAGCGCCCAGCACCTGCACTGGCGTGAGTGATTCACGGAACCACGCCCACCCGAGCACGTTCGCAATGACCGGCTCGAGCATCGCGATGACGGTGACGATCGTGGCCGGTATGTGGCGAAGCGCGACCATCTGCAAGAAGAACGGTGCGACGGTGCCGAACACGACAACCCATGCAACGACCAGCCATGGTGCTGCCGACAGGTCCTCGAGGCGGCCGAGCATGCTGGTGCTCCCGCCGAGACCGGGCGACTCCCAGATCGGCTCGATCAGGTTCATCACCACGGTCGCCACGACGAAGGCCCAGAGGATGACGCGCAGTGGGTCATCGACGCCGACATTGTGCTCGGCGAGCAGGAAGTACGCCGCGAAGCTCACTGCCGCCAGCAGCGCCATCACGACGCCGAGACCGTCGAAGGTGAGCCCGTTCCACACGCGACTGACGACGGCGAGCCCGACCAGCGCGAGCGACACGGCCAGCCACATACGCGGGCGCACCTCCTCGTGACGGACGAAGCGCACCCACAGCACGACGAGGACCGGAGCGAGGTATTCGATCAGCAGTGCGATGCCGAGCGGCAGTCGGGTGATCGCCACGTTGTACGTCAGCTGGAGGGCTACGACGCCGACCAGCCCGAGCCCGATGATCAGCAGGAACGACGTTCCGGTCGGCCGCTTCAGGGCGGATCGGCGGAACAGCGCGGCGTACAGGACGAACACCAGCGTCGCGCCGGTGATGCGCAACGTCGTGAACATCTCGGGAGTCAGCTCGGTCGCCATGGCAACTCGTGAGACGCCACCGTTCAGGCCGAACAGCACTGCCCCGATCAGGACCAGCACGATGCCGAGTCGGGGGTTGCGGGCTGTCACGCCCCGATTGTGTCAGCCCTGCTCGGGGATATGGTCGGCAACATGAGCAGTCCGAGCGCGAGGCGCGCACTTGATGGCATTCCCGTCTACAAGCCGGGGAAGTCCGCTGCGGACGAGAACTACAAGCTGTCGAGCAACGAGAACCCGTACGGTCCATTGCCGGGTGTGATGGAGCGCGCGGCCGGTCAGCTCGGCCGGATCAACCGCTATCCCGATGCCGGGATGACGGTGCTCTATGACGCGCTTGGCGCCAAGTTCAAGCTCTCACCCGACCACTTTGCGGCAGGCACCGGTTCGGTCGCCGTGCTCTTCGCCCTGCTCAACGCGCACTGTGAATCCGGCGACGAGATCATCTACGCCTGGCGCTCGTTTGAGGCCTATCCGATCGCGGCTGACCTGACCGGAGCGACGACCGTACGAGTGCCTCTCCGCGACGACGCGACCCACGACCTCGACGCCATGGCGGCGGCAATCACCGATCGCACTCGCGTCGTGCTGGTGTGCACGCCCAACAACCCGACGGGCCCGATCGTCAAACACGCTGACCTCGAGGCCTTCCTGGCCAAGGTTCCGGCGGGCGTCATCGTGGTGGTCGACGAGGCATACGTCGAGTTCGTCCGCGACCCCGAAGCCGCCGACGGTCTTGCGCTGCTCGCCGAACACAACAATGTCGTCGTCCTCCGTACGTTCTCCAAGGCCTACGGGCTTGCGGGGCTGCGAGTTGGCTATGCGATCGCCCAGCCCGCGGTCGCCGAGTCGATCCGCAAGGCGACAGCGCCATTCAGCGTCACCGACCTCGCCCAGGCGGCTGCCGTTGCGTCGCTCGACTCCGAGTCAGAGCTGAGTGCTCGAGTCGAGTCGATCGTCAAGGAGCGCGAGGTCATGCTGATCGCGCTCCGTGAGCAGGGGTGGGACGTGCCCGAGGCGCAGGGCAACTTCGTCTGGCTCGCGCTCGGTGACGATGCGATGGAGTTCGCCGCTGCCTGCGACCCGGTGTCGGTGCGTCCGTTCGCGGGTGACGGCGTTCGGGTCAGCGTGGGAGATCCGGCAGTCAACGCCGAGTTCGTGGCCCTCGCTGCGGAGTGGCGCGCCAAACAGGCGTAGAGAAAACCTGTACGCGCGTACGAGTTAGGCCTTACGGTGTCTGGAACACCGAGGAGCTCCCATGTCCCGTCGCTTCATTGCTGCAGTTCTGCTGACCGCAGCACTCATCGCCCCCGCCGTCCCAGCGTCGGCGGATCCGTCCCCGGCCAACGGCCACGGTCTGACAGTTGTCGCGACGAATGTGATCGACTCCCGCCAGACCGAGTACACGGTCTCGACCGCGGCCCTGAAGAAGCCCGTACGCATCCGCGTTGTGCTGCCGTCCGGCTATGTCCCGGGCACCCGCTACCCGGTGCTGTACCTCTATCACGGCACGTCGGGCCGACCCTCCGACTGGATCGGCGGCGGTCAGGCACTCCAGACCACGGCTGGCAAGGACCTCATCCTCGTGCTCCCCGAAGCGGGATACGACGGCGACGGCGGAGGCTTCTTCAACGACGAGTGGAACAACGGCAAGCGCGGCGGCTCGAAGTGGGAGACGTTCGAGTACGACCAGGTGATCCCGTGGATCGACGACAACTTCCCGACCATCGCCGATCGCGACCATCGAGCCATCGCCGGTCTGTCGCAGGGTGGATACGGCGCGGCGCACGGCGCTGCACTGCACCCGGACATGTTCACCTCGATGGCGACGTTCTCCGGAGCGCCCGAGATCTTCAGGAACTTCGTCGTACGTGCGGGCGCCAGCTTCATCATCGAGGCCATCACGGTTGGCCTGAACGGTCTCCCGCCCTTCACGATCCTCGGCGATCCTGTCACGAACGCCGTGCACTGGCAGGGTCACGATCCGGGCACGCTGGTGGAGAACTTTCGCGGTATGGACGTCAGCCTTTGGACAGCGACCGGTATCCCGGGCGAACTCGACACCCCCGAAGGGGGTTATGGGGGCGGCGCGGGCAACCTCATCGAAGGCGCGACCCATCTCTCGACGTTGGCATTCGCCTCGAGCCTCAAGAACGACGGCATACCGCGACGCCTCGACAACTACGTGTTCGGCACGCATTCCTTCCCGTATTGGGCGCAGGACCTCCGTGAATACCTGCCGATCCTGATGGATCGGTTCGCCCATCCGGCACCGACGCCGACGACGATCACGTACTCGTCGACCGCAAAGGCCTACAACCAGTGGGGCTGGAGTGTCGCGGTGCAGCGGACGACGGCCGAGAAGTTCACGACGCTCGATGCAGCGTCGAAGCTGCACTTCGGCTTCGGAGGCAGCGATCCAGCGACCATCGTCACGCCGCCGTGGTACGTACCCGGCGCGACGAAGACCATCGAGTTCACGAGCAAGGGCACAAATCAGACGCACCAGGTTGTGGTCGACCCCAGCGGGCGACTGACCATTCAGCTTCCCGGCGCGGCCACCGTCTTTATCCACTGACAGGCACCGTTTACCCGGCTTTTCTGTGGTGAACGTCGGTTAACCTGCAGGTCAGAGGACGAATCGCCACAACGCAACTACTCAACAGAAGCCGCGATTTGTGGCTAGAGTCATGCTCAGGTGGGAGCACACCTAGGAGCACAACATGACTTGTCAGGTCCTTCCGCACGCCCTTGCCGGGCCTGTCTGGGATGCTCCACGACGCGCCCACCTGCACCGTTTGGTCGGTCAACCGACCGCAGGATACGATCGCCGCAAGCGTGATGCCGGTCACGCTCGTGTGATCGCCACAAGTCTCAACACCCCTGTGACCAGACGATCCCACCGCTTCGACATCTCGGCCCGGAGACCCCGTGGCCGCGTGATTGAGGGAGACGCATGAGCTTGACCACGCCAGACACCTACATGGCTGACGATCCAGCGGGAGACTTCCCGATCGTTCAGCTCCTGACGCCCGAGGG
>JAKFCR010000089.1:0-1713 GCA_036676545.1 Aeromicrobium sp.
ATCCATACGGGGCAGTCGAACTCGCGCGCGACATCCTGCGCGCACCACATGTGGTCGAAGTGGCCATGCGTCACGAGAACTGCACCCGGAGTCACGTTGAGCTCCTTGATCACGGTGCGCAGGTCATCCATCGCCTCCATGCCGGGGTCGACGACCGCGCACTGGGTGCCCGGACCACGCGCGGCGACATAGCAATTCGCCTGCAGCGGACCGGCCGGAAATGACGTGAGAAGCACGTGCGACAGGGTACGCGAGGCGGGCGGTACGCGGCGACGCTGGCTCGCCCTAGACTGTCGCCCATGAGTTCTGCGCCAACGCATCCCTGGGGTCGCGTCGACGATGAAGGCAATGTCTACGTACGCACCGCTGACGGTGAGCGCCTGATCGGCCAGTGGCCGGGCGGCGACCCCACTGAGGCGATGGCGTTGTACGTCACCCGATTCGAAGGACTCGAGGTCGAGGTCGACCTCCTGGAGAAGCGGCTCGAGGGCGGGACCCTCTCCCCCGACGACGCTGCGAAGGCCGTCACCAAGGTGCGCGCGCAGGTCACCGATGCACAAGCGCTGGGAGACCTCGACGGACTCCTCAAGCGACTCGACGCTCTCCAGCCCGCGATCGACAAGCTCCGCGAGGAACGCAAGGTCGCCCGCGTCGCCAAGGTCGCCGAGGCACAGGTCGAGAAGACCCGCATCGTCGAAGAAGCCGAGAAGATCGCCACCAGCAACGACTGGAAGGCCGGCGCCGACCGCCTACGCGCCCTGCTCGACGAGTGGAAGGTGCTCCCGCGGCTCAGCAAGTCCGCCGATGACGAGCTCTGGCACCGCTTCTCGTCCGCCCGTACGTCCTACACGCGTCGCCGCAAGACTCACTTCGGCGAGCAGTCCGTGCTTCGCGACGCCGCTCAGGCCAAGAAGGAACAGCTCATCAAGGAGGCCGAGGCGCTGTCCGGCTCGACCGAATGGGGTGTGACGGCGGGCAAGTACCGCGACCTGATGACGGAGTGGAAGAAGGCCGGTTCGGCACCCCGCAACGTCGAAGACAAGCTTTGGAAGAAGTTTCGTGCCGCCCAGGACGCGTTCTTCACGGCCCGCGACGAAGCCAACGCGTTGTTGGACGCCGAGTACGAAGTCAACGCCGAGAAGAAGCTCGTTATCCTCGCCGAGGCCGAGAAGCTTCTCCCGGTCAAGGACCCCGACGCCGCCCGCAAGGCGTGGCTCGACATCGCCGATCGCTGGGAAGCCGCCGGCAAGGTGCCTCGCGCCAAGATGAACGAGTTCGAGTCCAAGATCCGCAAGGTCGAGGAAGCCGTACGCGATGCCAACGAGAACAAGTGGAAACGCACGGACCCCGAGAAGTCAGCGCGCGCTGACGACATGATCACGAAGCTCGAGAAGGCCATCGAGGACGCCAAGGCTGAGATCGCCAAGGCCGAAGCCGCGGGCGACGCCAAGAAGGTCAAAGCAGCCAAGGAGAACCTCGCATCCCGCGAATCCTTCTTGGAGATGGCTCAGAAGGCCCAAGCCGACTTCAGTTAGTCCGCGCCCTATTTACTGGGTCAGGCGGTAGACGTCGAAGACTCCTTCGACCGTACGTACGGCCGACAGCACGTGTCCGAGGTGCTTCGGATCGGCCATCTCGAAGGTGAACTTCGACTTCGCGACCCGATCGCGACCTGTCGACAGCGAGGCCGACAGGATGTTGACATGTTGGTCT
>JAKFCR010000090.1:0-2911 GCA_036676545.1 Aeromicrobium sp.
CCGGACACAGTGTTCGTGCCGTTTCACTTCGCCGACGAAGGCATGGTCAACGCGGTCACGAGCTCGGCGACCGATCCGGTGTCTGGAATGCCGGAGTTCAAGGTGTGCGCCGTACAGATCAGCAGGGAGGCGACGGCATGAAGGTTGTGGTGATCGGTGCCGGCATGGTCGGCAACCGTTTCGTGGATGAGCTGGGGCGCATTGCGCCCGACGTCGACGTCGACCTGCTGGGCGAGGAGTCGTACGAGCCCTACAACCGTGTGCTGCTGACCGAGCTGGTGGCGGGTCGCGTCGACCTGGCGGGCCTTTCGCTGCCGACGCCCGATGAAGGACGCGTCCGCGTACGCCCGGGTGCCGCAGCACTTGAGATCGACCGGGATCGCCGCTGCGTCGTGACGGCACAGGGTGAGTTCGAGTACGACCACCTCGTGCTGGCCACCGGTGCCCGCGGGCGAGTCATCCCGATCCCGGGTCTTCGCGACGGCTTGCCTCGCGGCGCCCACGTTCTCCGCAGCCTCGACGACGCGCGCGACATCTCGGCAGCTGCGCTCAATGTCGACCGCGCCGTCGTGATCGGTGGCGGCCCGCTCGGTATCGAGCTCGCCTGCGGTTTGCAGCACCGCGGCGTCAGCGTCACCGTCATGTCGATCATGCCGACGATGCTCGATCGCGACCTCGACCCCGCGATCGCACAGATCGCCGAGGACACCGCCAAGGACCTGGGCATCGACTTCGTCGGCAACGCCCAGATCGCATCGGTCGCTGTGTCGGACGGCCGCGTGACGGCGGTCCGGCTCGAAGACGGCACGACCTATCCCGCCGGGCTCGTCGTACTGGCCGCCGGTACCGCCCCCGAGACGGGTCTGGCGGGCGCCGCCGGACTCGAGACCAACATGGGCATCGTCGTCGGCGAGGACCTGCGTACGACCCTGGACCCTCGCATCTCCGCGATCGGCGACTGTGCCGAGACCCCCAGCGGAGTCAGCGGTCTGGTCGCGCCCGGCTGGGCTCAGGCCCGCGCCCTGGCTCGCAGCATCGCGCACGACGCGGAGCTTGAGCTCCCGCCCATCTCCGGTTCGGCGATGCGGCTCAAGGCAGTCGGTATGAGCGTCGTGACCATGGGTATCCGAGCTTCGACGGCTGGCGAGCGCGACCGCGTTGTCACGCTGTCCGACCCTCGCGAACGTCGCTACGTCGAGCTCGTCGCCCGCGGCGACACCCTCGTCGGGGTCACCTGCGTGGGAGCGCCCGACCTTGCCGCACACCTCTCGACCCAGTTCGATCGCCCCGGCATGCTTCCCGCCGATCCCATGCATCTGCTGATGGGCAGTGGCTCGATGGGAGTCGTCGAGAGCGCATCGCCGACGACAATGCCGGCCGCCACCACGGTGTGCCGGTGCAACGGAGTGACCAAGGGCGACCTCGTGCACGCGTGGGACGGCGGTGCCACCACCGTCGAGGCGCTCGCCAGCGCGACGCTCGCGACGACCGGCTGCGGAGGGTGCAAGAAGCTCGTCTGCGGCATCGTCGACTGGCTGCAGGAGAGCGATCCGCCGGAGATCTCACAGGTGGACGCGGCAAAGCGTGAGACAACCGTTCCGTCGAGGTAACACGGATACGCACGTCCCGAAATCTGCATTTCCTACCGTCGAATCATGACTGAGAAGAAGCTCGCTGTAGTTGGCGCCGGCATGGTTGCTCATCGTCTCGTCGAGGCGATGGTCGAGCGTGGGGCCGACCAGGAGTGGGACATCGAGGTCTTCGGCGACGAGACCCGGCCACCATATGACCGCGTGGCGCTGACGTCGTTCTTCTCCAACAGCGACCCCGACGACCTCCTCCTCGGCGACGGCGAGCTGTGGAAGCGACCCGGCGTACGCCTCTACCGCGGATCGATCGTCAGTCACATCGACCGCGAAGCAAAGCAGATCCACGCTCGCAACACGACGTTTGAGTACGACCGCCTCGTCCTGGCCACCGGCTCGTACGCCACGGTGCCTCCCGTCGAGGGGTCCGATCTGCCGGGCTGCTTCGTCTATCGCACGGTCGACGATGTCGCCGAGCTTCGTGCATGGGTGACGGACCGCGAGGCTGCACTGGGCCGCAAGGTCAAGGGTGCCGTCGTGGGTGGCGGACTGCTCGGCCTCGAGGCCGCTGGCGCACTCACTGCCCTGGGCGCCGAGACCACAGTCGTCGAGTTCGCCGATTGGCTCATGCCGCTTCAGGTCGACCAAGCCGGTGGGGGCGCCCTCCAGCGCATCATCGAGCAGATGGGCGTCGAAGTTCGTACGTCCACCGCGACCTCCAAGCTGCGCGCCGACCGCGATGGCAAGGTCGCCCGCATGCAGTTCGCCGATGGCGAGAAGATCCAGGCGGATGTCGTGGTCTTCGCCACGGGCGTACGTCCGCGCGATGAGCTCGCCCGCGAGGCGGGACTCGAGCTGGGTGAGCGCGGGGGAGTGATCGCCGACAAGTACTGCGCCACCAGCGACGACTCGATCTTCGCGATCGGCGAGGTCGCACACATCGCCGGCCGCCTGTGGGGTCTCGTGGGACCGGGCTACTCGATGGCCGAGGTCGTCGCAGACCGGCTCCTCGGTGGCGACGCGACCTTCGAAGGTGCCGACCTCTCCACCAAGCTCAAGCTGCTCGGCGTCGACGTCGCCAGCTTCGGCGATGCGTTCGCCGCGACCAACGGGAGCCTCGAGGTCGTCTACGCCGATCCGCTGGCAGGCATCTACAAGAAGCTCGTGATGAGCGATGACGCCCAGACGTTGCTCGGCGGCATGCTCGTCGGCGACGCCAGCGCCTACACGAACCTCCGACCCATGGTCGGCCGTGCTCTCGGCAGCGATCCGACTGCGTGGCTGCTGCCCGAGGGCATGGAGCCGCCGAGCGGTGGCACGCTGCC
>JAKFCR010000091.1:0-6202 GCA_036676545.1 Aeromicrobium sp.
CGGCCTTGATGATGCCGAGCTGATCGCGCAGCCACTGAATCGCCGATCCGGTCACCGCGATCGAGCCTTCGAGCGCGTAGACAGCCGGTGCATCGCCGAACTTGTAGCCGACCGTGGTGATGAGCCCGTTCTTCGACTTCACGATCTCGGTGCCGGTGTTGAGCACCAGGAAGTTGCCCGTGCCGTACGTGTTCTTGAGCTCGCCGGGCTTGAAACACACCTGGCCCACAAGGGCCGCGTGCTGGTCGCCGAGGTCGCCGGCCAACGGCACCTCGCCGCCGAACGGACCGTCAGCGAGCGTGTGCCCGTAGACCTCGGACGACGACTTGATCGCCGGAAGCATCGCGCGCGGTACGTCGAACAGCGCGAGCAGCTCGTCGTCCCAGTCGAGGGTCTCGAGGTTCATCAGCATGGTGCGGCTGGCATTGGTCACGTCGGTGATGTGCTGGCCGCCTTCGGGACCGCCGGTCAGCCACCACAGCAGCCAGCCGTCGGTGTTGCTGAACAGTGCGTGGCCCGCTTCGGCGTCAGCGCGTACGCCGTCGACGTTCTCGAGAATCCACTGGATCTTGCCGCCCGAGAAGTACGGCGCGGGAGGCAGGCCCGCCTTGTCGCGGATCAGATCGCCCTTGCCACTGGCATCCAGGGCTGAGGCGATCTTGTCAGTGCGAGTGTCCTGCCAGACGATCGCGTTGTAGTAGGGCTGCCCGGTTCGCTTGTCCCATACGACGGTCGTCTCGCGTTGGTTGGTGACGCCGACGGCGGCGAGGTCGGCGGCGGTGATGCCCGCCTTGCCCATCGCCGCGGTGATGACCTCTTGGGTGCACTCCCAGATCTCGCTGGCATCGTGCTCGACCCAGCCGGCCTGCGGCATGATCTGCTCGTGCTCAAGCTGATGCTTGGCAACCTCGTGACCGTCGTGGTCAAAGATCATGAAGCGCGTGCTGGTAGTTCCTTGGTCGATCGCGCCGACATACTTCTTCTCCGCCATGCGGAGAGCGTAACTAAAGGATCTCGCCGTGTACGTCGGCGTGCGGGACGGTCGGGATCGTACCGAGCTTGCCCTTCTGGAAGTCCTCGAACGCCTGCAGCACTTCGGCCTTGGTGTTCATGACGAACGGTCCGGCCCAGGCGACCGGCTCGCGGATCGGCAGACCGCCGAGCAGCACGACTTCGAGCGCCGGGTAGATCGAGTCCTGCTGTTGGTCGGCTCCGACCGTGATCGTCTCGCCATGACCGAGCACGGCGAGCTGGCCCGAGGAGATCGGGCGACGCTCGCGACCGACGTATCCGCTGCCGCCGAGGACATACACGAGCGCATTGAAGTCAGCGCGCCACGGGACGGTCATCTCGGCGCCGGGCAGGACCGTCGCGTGAACCATCGTCATCGGCGTATGCGTGCTGCCGGGTCCCTTGACGGAGTCGACCTCACCGGCGATGACGCGAAGGAGTGCTCCAGCGTCAGGCGTCGAGGCGAGTCCGACGTCATCGCGGCTGATGTCCTGATAGTGCGGAGGCAGCCACTTGTCGGCCTTGGGCAGGTTGACCCACAGCTGGAGACCGTGGAAAAGGCCGCCCTTGACGACCAGCCACTCGGGCGGGGTCTCGATGTGCAGGAGTCCACTTCCGGCGGTCATCCATTGCGTGTCGCCGTCGGTGATCGATCCGCCGCCGCCGTGGGTGTCCTGGTGGTCCATGACGCCGTCGATCATGTACGTCACGGTCTCGAAGCCACGGTGTGGGTGCCACGGTGTGCCCTTGGGCTCGCCGGGCGCGTACTCGACCTCGCCCATTTGGTCCATGTGGATGAACGGGTCGAGCAGGGTGGGGTCGACTCCCGCGAATGCCCGGTGGACCGGGAAGCCCTCGCCTTCAAATCCACGCGGCGCCGTCGTCACGCTGATCGGCGCGCGGTCCTCGACCTGAGTCGGAGCGGCGATCACCCGCGGCAGAACGGTCCAGTCAGCAACGGTTACGGCGGGCATGCTTACTCCTCGGTGTCGGTGGTTCCAGCATACCTCTCGGTAGTTCAATGTTCAACTACTTGTACGACCTTTGACGGATGTGTTCTGTCACACAGCGTCACTACGCTGCCGAACATGACTCAATCACCTGCGATCCAGGCTCGAGGTCTAGTCAAGAAGTACGGAGAGGTGACAGCGCTCGACGGCGTCGACATCACCGTGCCCACCGGATCTGTGCTGGGGCTTCTCGGCCCCAACGGCGCCGGCAAGACGACCATCGTGCGAATTCTGACGACCTTGCTCCGACCCGATGCTGGCACGGCCGAAGTAGCTGGCATCGACGTACTCACCAATCCGAGGGAGGTGCGCCGCAACCTCGGACTCTCGGGCCAGTACGCCGCAGTCGACGAATACCTCACCGGATTCGAGAACCTCGACATGATTGGCCGGCTCTACCACCTCGGCCGCAACGCGAGCCGTAATCGTGCTCGCGAGCTGCTCGCCCAGTTCAACCTTGAAGACGCGGCCGATCGCCCTGCCAAGACCTACTCCGGCGGTATGCGTCGACGCCTCGACCTCGCAGGCGCCCTGGTCGCCGCTCCCCCGGTGCTGTTCCTCGACGAGCCGACGACGGGCCTCGATCCACGCAGCCGCACCGAGATGTGGGCGGTCCTGCAGGGACTCGTGTCTGGCGGCACAACACTGCTGCTCACGACGCAATACCTCGAGGAAGCCGACCTGCTGGCTGACGACATCGTCGTGATCGACCACGGCAAGGTCATCGCCCAAGGCACCGCCGACCAGCTCAAGGCGCAGGTTGGTGGAGAACGCGTCGAGGTCACTGTCAGCGAAGGCACCGATCTCGACCGGGTGGCCAAGCTGTTGGCACCGCTCGGCGTCTCAGCACCCGTGCTCGCCGAGCACCAGAGGAGCCTGCTCATGCCAGTGTCAGGCGGCGTCGCCGTCCTGCGCCAGGCTTTGCAGCTGCTCGAGGACGAAGGCATCAGCGTCGACGACGCCGGACTGCGTCGTCCCACCCTCGACGACGTCTTCCTGACGTTGACGGGTCACGCCATCGTCGATGAAGAAGAAAAGACCGAACAGGAAGTGACAGCATGAGCGCCCTTGACGTTCTCGGCGACGCAGCTGTCGTCGCCAAGCGCAATCTGATCAAGATCAAGCGCGTCCCAGACCTGCTGGTCTTCACAACACTGTCGCCGATCATGTTCGTGCTGCTGTTCGCCTATGTGTTCGGCGGCGCGATCGACCAAGAGGGTGGCGGTGGTGGCTACCGAGAGTTCCTGATCGCTGGCATCTTCGCCCAGACGGTCATCTTCGGCGCGACCATCACCGGTGCGGGGCTGGCCGAGGACGTGCAGAAGGGCATCATCGACCGCTTCAGGTCGTTGCCGATGTCTCCTTCGGCCGTGCTCGCCGGTCGTACGTTGTCTGACGTCGTCAACAACATCATCGTGTTGTTCGTGATGAGCGTGACTGGCCTGATCGTCGGCTGGCGCATCCGCACCTCGTTCTTCGAGGCGGCGTGGGGCTTCATCCTGCTGCTGGTCTTCGCCTACGCGATCTCATGGGTCATGGCGTGGGTCGGGCTACTGGTGCCGAGCCCCGAGGTGGTGAACAACGCGTCATTCATCATCATCTTCCCGCTGACGTTCATCGCCAACACCTTCGTACCGCTCGACACACTGCCCGGCCCGCTCAAGGTGTTCGCCGAGTGGAACCCGGTGTCAGCGGTGACCCAGGCCGCCCGCAACCTGTTCGGCAACCCTGATCCCAACCCCTTGGCGCCGGATCCAACGGCGTGGCCGTTGGTCCATCCGGAGGCCTACACGTTGATCTGGGCGGCCGTGGTGCTGTTGATCTTCGTGCCGCTGGCCAACGCGCAATACCGTCGTTCGACCAGCCGCTGACGGTGGATCAGCTCGTCTCGTCAATCCGCAACGCATTGCGCGAGGCGGCTGATCCGACCCGGGCGCCGGGGATGCAGGCCTACATGAAGTCGGCCATGCCCTTCCTCGGCGTTCGGGTGCCCGACGCCCGCAAGATCGCGCGAGCGGTCGCCAAGTCGCAGCCGCCCATCAGTCTCGACAACCTCGAGGCCTCGGTCCTGGAGCTCTGGGACAACGCGACTCATCGCGAGGAGCGCTACGCGGCGGCCGAGCTGCTGCGGCTTCGAGTCGCCAAGGGCCGGCTATCTCTGATTCCACTCCACGAGCACATGGCGGTCACCGGAGCATGGTGGGACCACATCGACGAGATCGCCCACCACATCGCCGATCTCCACGACCTCCATCCAATCGAGACAGCCCATGAAGTGCGCCGATGGAGCACATCTGACGACATGTGGCTCCGGCGACTGTCGATCATCAGCCAGCTCGGTCGGCGTGATCGGCTAGACACCGAGCTGCTCTCCGAGGTGATCGAGCCCAATATGAGCGACACTGAGTTCTTCATCCGCAAGGCGATCGGATGGGCACTGCGCGACTACGCCAAGGTCGAACCTGACTGGGTGCGCAGGTTCGTGACCGAGCGAGAAGATCAACTGAGCGGATTGTCGAAACGAGAGGCGTTGAAGCATGTCGGATGAGCGGACTGATGTCGTGATCGTCGGTGGCGGCCACAACGCGCTCGTCGCCGCGACCTATCTGGCACGTGCTGGCAAGTCGGTGGTCATCCTCGAACGTCTCGGCCATGTCGGCGGCGCTGCCATCAGCGCTCCGGTGTTCGATGGTTTGGACGCACGACTCTCCCGCTACTCCTACCTCGTGAGCCTGATGCCTTCGCTGCTCATCGCCGACCTCGGCCTCGAGCTTGAGCTACGTTCGCGCGACACGGCGTCCTACACGCCCTACGACGGCGGCGGCCTCTTGATCGAGACAGCCGAGGGCGAAGCAACACGCGGATCATTCCGGGCGCTGACCGGTTCGGACGATGAGTACGCGCACTGGAAGTCGTTCTACGACGAAGTCGCCACGGTGGCTGCTGCTGTGTCGCCCACCTTGCTGTCACCTCTCCCCCACGTGGGAGATCTGCGCGACCAGGTCGAGATGGCGATCTGGACCGACCTGATCGAAGAACCACTCGGCACCGCCGTCGAACGCCGATTCTCCAACGACCTCGTTCGTGGAGTCGTCGCCACCGACGCACTGATCGGTACGTTCGCCTCGCTGCACGACAGCACCTTGATCCAGAACCGATGCTTCCTCTATCACCTCATCGGCAACGGGACCGGCGAGTGGCGGGTGCCTGTCGGGGGCATGGGCGCTGTCACCGCCGAGCTCGAGCGTGTCGCTCGCGAGTCCGGCGTGACGATCCGCACCAACTGCGAGGTCGACGGCATCGTGACAGACCCTGACGGTGTCACGGTCACCGGCGATGGATTCGTCATCGATGCCGAGTGGCTGCTCAGCGGCGTTGCTCCGTATGTCCTCGCCCGGTTGCTTGGCGACCCGCTCCCGAAGAAGCCCTCGGGTTCGCAGTTCAAGATCAACCTGCTGGTGTCACGGCTTCCCGCGCTGAAGTCCGGCATCGATCCGGCGGTCGCGTTCGCAGGCACGTTCCACCTCGGCGAGTCGATGACTGAGCTCGAGTCCGCGTGGGAGACAGCCGCGGCAGGTCAGCTTCCCGACGCAGCGGCAGGTGAGCTCTACTGCCACACCCTCACCGACCGCTCGATCCTCGGCGGCGACCTGGCCGGCTCGGATGCGCAAACACTGACCTACTTCGGCCTGCACACGCCCTATGAGGTGCTCCCAGACGAAACCGCGGCAACGCGCGCGTACGAACGGTTCCTCGCGGCGATCAACGAGCACCTCGCCGAGCCGATTGAGACCCTCATCCTTGGTGTCGAGCACAAGACCCCGGCCCAGATCGAGGAAGCGCTGGGAATGCCTGGCGGCCACATCTTCCATGGCGATCTCGCGTGGCCGTGGCTCGAAGAAGGCGAAAAGCCCCGCAACGCCGCAGAGCGTTGGGGCGTTGCGACGACGCATCCGAGGGTGCTTTTGTGCGGCAGCGGAGCACGTCGCGGCGGTGCCGTCAGCGGTATCGGCGGCCACAATGCCGCGCACGCAATCCTCGACTCCTAGACGTTGACGAGCCGATTATGGAAGGCACCTGATCGGCTGATAATGTTGCACCCGCTTCGCGGCATTAGCTCAATTGGCAGAGCAGCTGACTCTTAATCAGCGGGTTCGGGGTTCGAGTCCCTGATGCCGCAC
>JAKFCR010000092.1:0-2125 GCA_036676545.1 Aeromicrobium sp.
ACCGGCATCGGCGCCGGTGTGATCGCCGACGGCCGCCTGATGCGCGGCGCGCTGGGATCTGCGGGCGACCTCGGGCACGTCCAGGTGGCCGGAGCGCCGGACGACATCGTGTGCCGGTGCGGCAATGTTGGCTGCCTAGAGGCAATCGCCGCCGGCCCCGCCATCGCAGCCAAGCTGCGGGCGAAGGGACTCGACATCGACGGGTCTCAGGGCATTGTCGACGCCGTGGCAGCTGGCGACATCGCGGCGCTGCAAGCCGTACGCGAGGCAGGTCGCGACATCGGCACCGTCCTTGCGACCTGTGTGAACCTGCTGAACCCGTCAGTCATCGTCGTCGGCGGCAAGCTTTCGGAAGCGGGGGAGTACCTGCTTGCCGGCGTACGCGAGGTCGTCTATGGACGCTCTCTTCCCCTCGCCACACACGATCTACGCATTGTCAGCACCACTGCCGGCAGCCAGGGCGGCATCCTCGGCGCCAGCGCCATGGTGATCGACGCCGTCCTTGCTCCACGAGCCGTCGATGACTACGTTGCTCAGCGCACGGCCTGAGCTGGTTCCCGACGTCTGAGAGCAGCCTGTTCTGCAAGCCATCCGAACAGCGCCGCGCCGGTGTCATCGGTGAAGCCGCGGACTCCGCCCAGCTCGGGATGCCACTGCACGCCCAGCGCTGGCCAGCGGTCGTAAGCTGGCTCGATCGCTTCGATGGTGCCGTCGGCCCAGGCCGTCGGCTGCCAGTATGAGCCCGCGTCGTCGATTGCTTGAGCGTGCAGCGCGATAGTCCTGGCGACTGAGCCGATCAAGTCAGCGATCAGTGACCCTGGATGCGTACGTACGTCGTGCCCAGGGCCTGGCTGGACGTGGCCAGTCACGCTTCGGAGAGTTCCGCCGAACGCAACCGCCATGATCTGGAGACCTCGGCAACAGCCCAGCACCGGGATTCGTTGCTCGGCGGCTGCTCGGACCAGCGCGATCTCGGCGTCGTCGCGGATTCGGTCGACCTCGTGGGACTCGCCCGGGTTGATGCCAGACAGCGCGGGGTCCACGTCGCCTCCGCCGGTGAGCACCAGCGCGTCCACCACGTCGAGGAGCTCGATCGCGTGCTCACCCGGGAGCAGGAGAGGGCGCATCCCGGCGCGGGCAAGCTGGTCGACGTACGGCTGTGGGGTGCCGGTGATCGGCAAGTCGCCGAAGGGTCGCGGAACGACGTGCCCGTGGCTGACCACACCCACCACAGGTCTGCGAGCTCCACCAGTCATGCCGGAATAATAGTAAGGTTACCTTACGGATGTCAACAGCGCGCGCTGAACGGTCGAACTCCGCGAGCCTTCCCAGCCTCGTGGGGGAGTCTGCCTAGACTCGTTCGAGTGATTCGATTCGACAAGGTCACCAAGACCTATCCAGGCCAGAAGCGCCCTGCGCTCGACGCCCTCGACCTCGAGATCGAAAAGGGCGAGTTCGTCTTCCTGGTCGGCGCCTCGGGTTCGGGCAAGTCAACGTTCCTTCGCCTGATTCTTCGTGAGACGACACCCACGACGGGCCGTGTGTACGTTGCCGGCAAGGAGATCAACAAGCTCTCGAGCTGGAAGGTCCCCAAGCTGCGCCGACAGGTCGGCACGGTGTTCCAGGACTTCCGTCTGCTGCCCAACAAGACCGTCTCGGAGAACGTCGCGTTCGCCCTCCAGGTCATCGGCAAGTCGCGCAGTGAGATCGCCAAGGTTGTACCCGAGACACTCGAGATGGTGGGTCTCGAAGGCAAGGGACACCGGATGCCCGACGAGCTCTCCGGTGGTGAGCAACAGCGCGTTGCCGTCGCCCGGGCCTTCGTCAACCGGCCGATGATCCTGATCGCGGATGAGCCAACCGGAAACCTCGACCCAGCGACCAGCGTCGGCATCATGAAGCTGCTCGACCGGATCAACCGCACCGACACCACTGTCGTGATGGCAACCCACGACTCCACGATCGTCGACCAGATGCGCAAGCGCGTGATCGAGCTTGAAGGCGGGCTCATCGTGCGCGATGAGGCCCGCGGCATCTACGGCTACCAGAACTAGGAGGTGTCATGAGAGCCACACTGAGCGAACTCGGCGCGAGCCTGTCGCGCAACAAGTCCATGACCATCTCA
>JAKFCR010000093.1:0-5446 GCA_036676545.1 Aeromicrobium sp.
TGAACCTGACAATTGGCTATGCGTTTGGTGCGCGTTTGACCCGGTGTGACTACCATCACGTATGGAGTTTGAGACAGCCGCTCGAGCCATCCTCGCCAACATCGAGAAGGTCATCGACGGCAAACCAGAAGCGGCTGAGGCCGCACTTGTTGTTTTCCTCGCCGAAGGCCACCTGCTGATCGAGGACGTTCCCGGCGTCGGCAAGACCGTGCTCGCCAAGGCGCTCGCTCGCTCGGTGAGCTGCTCCGTACGGCGCATCCAGTTCACCCCAGATCTGCTGCCGTCTGACATCACCGGCGTCTCGGTCTACAACCAGGCCGATCGTGAGTTCGAGTTCAAGCCCGGAGCGGTCTTCGCCAACATCGTGATCGGCGACGAGATCAACCGCGCGTCGCCCAAGACCCAGTCCGCGCTGCTTGAAGCGATGGAAGAGCGTCAGGTCACGGTCGACGGCACGACATACGAGCTGGGCAGCCCGTTCACGGTCGTGGCAACGCAGAACCCCTTCGAGATGGAGGGCACCTACGCGTTGCCCGAGGCCCAGCGCGACCGCTTCATGGCTCGCATCTCGATGGGCTACCCGTCACCGGCCGCCGAGCTCGAGATGGTGCAAGGTCGCGACACCAGCAACCCGTTCGACCAGCTCGACTCCGTTGCGTCGATCGAGGACGTGCAGAGCATGATCGCTGCTGCTCGCGCGATCTATGTGTCACCTGCGGTCGAGCAGTACGCCGTCG
This sequence comes from Aeromicrobium sp., assembly GCA_036676545.1. Taxonomy (GTDB): domain Bacteria; phylum Actinomycetota; class Actinomycetes; order Propionibacteriales; family Nocardioidaceae; genus Aeromicrobium. The sequence continues at coordinate 738 of JAKFCR010000093.1, forward strand.
ACATCGCTCAAGCCACCCGCGACGATGCCGAGCTCCGGCTGGGAGCCAGCCCACGAGCGACCCTCCAGCTGGTACGCGCCGCCAAGGCTCGCGCCGCCGTGCAGGGACGCGACTTCGTGCTCCCCGACGACATCGACGTCTTGATCCCTGTGGTGCTCCCGCACCGCCTCATCCCGATGCGCGGTGTAGCGGATACCGCGGACGTCATGGAGCGCATTGTGGCGGAGACGCCAGTGCCCGCCGGAGCCGTCCAGCCGCTGTGAGCCCGGCGCGCTCTGTCGTCCTCACCCCGCGGGGCATCGGATTCCTGGTCGCAGCACTGGCATGCTTTGTCGCTGCACCGGTCCTGTCGCTGCCCGCGCTGCTGTACGTCACGGTTCTGCTCGCCGGGCTGGTCGTCTTCTCGACGATCTTCGTGTTCGGCGGCCACTCCAACGTACTGATCGAGAGATCGTTCTCGCCGCAGGTCGTCGCGCCGGGCAACACGGCCAAGGCGACCGTACGAGTCACCAACTTGTCGATGATTCCCTGCTTGGAGGCCGAGTGGGAGGATGAGCTCCCCGCGGGAATCTCCGGCGACGCGGCCGGGGTTCTCCCGGCGCTGGGAGGCAGCCGTCAGGTCGATTCGCGCGTGTCCTTCTCGTACGGACTCCAAGGGCTGAGGCGCGGCCGCCACTCGATCGGCCCGCTGCGCGTCCAAGTGCTCGATCCCTTCGGCCTGGTGTTTCGCCGGCACTCTTTCGGATCGCCCGAACCGCTGATCGTCCTGCCACGCCGCGTCGACCTGCAGCCCTTGGCGCCACGCGGTGAGAGCGATGCGGGCGCGACTCGTCCCGCTCCACAGCATGTGGGTGTCGGCGACGACGACATCATCGCCCGCGCCTACCTTCCCGGTGACGCCATGAAGCGCCTGCACTGGAAGGCCACGGCGCATCGAGGCGAGCTGATGGTGCGACAGGAAGAGCAACAGATCAACCCGCGCGCGGGTGTGTTCCTCGACTGCGAGCCGCGTACACAAGGCACAGCACGCGACAGCAAGGGCATCTGGGAGCACTCGCCGACGTTCGAGTGGGGGATCGTCGCGGCGGCATCGATCGTCCACCACCTTGCGCGTACGGGATACGTCGTTGCGTTCCAGACCAGCAGCCCGGCGATCGAATGTGAGATCGCCGATGGGCAGGACTCGGTCGAAGACGCGATGGTCGACCTCGCCATCCTCGAGCCAGACGAGAACGACCACGATCGCCCGATGAAGCCCGAGCGTGCTGCCTTCGCGATCCTTGGCCGCATCGACATACCCCGAGCCCAGCACTGGGTGCACGCCGTCGGGGGAGCGCGCGATGTGCACGCCTTCGTCGCCGCCGGCACGTCCGCCGCAGCGCTCGACGTACTCGATGATGCGCGTTGGAAGGTTGTCACCTATCGGCCCAACGACGACCTGGGCCAGATGTGGTCGCTGTTCGACGGGGTCATCCGTGCTTAGACCGGCTGCCCGCCCAACCGCGCGTCGCACCGCACGGGCGGTGTGGTCCGATCACGCTTTGCTCGCGGCCGCCTTGGCGGCGCTGCTCTGGGGCTTCACCACCGTCATCGACGGACGTTCCTGGTACGTGTCGGCGATCCTTGTGGCGATTCTGACGGGCGTCACCTGCGCGGTGCTGCGTTCTGTCGGCGTTCGCCGCGTCTGGCCGATCGCCCTGGTCATCGAGCTGCTGGTGCTGGCCTGGATCTTCGTGCCGCAGACCATGGTGGGCATCATCCCGACACCCAGCAGCATCGCCGAGCTCGGCCGCATGCTGGGTCGCGCGCAGGACATCATGGTCGAAGAGGCGGCCCCAGTGGCCGCCGCTAAGCCGATCATCTTGGTGATTGCGGGAGCGTTCGGGCTTCTGGCGATCATCGGCGACTGGCTGTTGGAGCGTGTTCGTGCCGCGCAGCTGGTCGGCGTCATGTTGCTCGCAGTGTTCGTCGCACCAGCCATCACCGCAGGTGACACACCCTCGGTGTGGATCTTCCTGGTCGTCGCCACCCTGTGGCTGTTTCTCCTCCGGTCCCGCACGCGCGAGCGCACGGATCGAGGTTGGCGTGGCCGGTCACCGGCTCTGATCGTCGCCACCCTGGCGCTGATGGTCAGTGCGTTGATTCCGCCGCTACTGCCGGACATTCGTGCGGTCGCCACGTCGTGGGGCCAGGCACCCACGCCGGTGTTCGGACGTGGGATCAACCCCATGCTCGAGCTGGGCCAGAATCTTCGCCGCAACAGCACATCGCTCGCCCTGACCTACACGACAAACGCCAAGGCAGCGGCCTACCTCAAAGTCTCGACACTGCGGGACTTCTCGGGCAAGACCTGGAAGCCGGGGGAGTCGGTGGCTGGAGATCGCTTCGAGGGACAGATCGGGCTCGATCCCGACATCGAGACGACCAACACCCGAACGACCGTCTCGATCAAGAATCTCCGCAGCTCGCTGGTGCCGGCGCCCTATCCCGCGCTGGGTGTCTCGGGACTCAAGGGCCCGTGGCAGTTCGAACGTGTGGGGCTGACGATCCGGTCGGCTCGCAGCGACACCCGCGGGCAGACCTACACCGTCAACAGCATCAAGATCGCGCCAACCGCTGACCAGATGCGGGAGCTGTCATCGAGATCCAGGCCCTCGCTCGTGCCGTACCTCTCGTTGCCGACTGACACGCCGTCGGTCATCGGCGAGACCGCTCGTGAGGTCACGGCCGACGCCGAGACTGACTACGACCGGGCTCTGGCGCTGCAGCGATACCTCCGAAACGGCAGCTTCCGCTACTCCGAGACCGCGCCTGTCGCTGATGGCTACGACGGCAACGGTGTTGACGTGATCGCGCAGTTCCTCGACAAGAAGTCGGGCTACTGCGTGCACTTCTCATCGACCATGGCGGTCATGGCCCGCACGCTCGGCATACCTTCCCGCATCGCCGTCGGATACGCGCCAGGCGATGTCATCGACACCCGGGGCGGCAAGAACGTGTACGGCAACACGTCCGATGACCTGCACGCCTGGACGGAGCTGTACTTCGAAGGCGCAGGCTGGGTCGGCTTTGAGCCCACGCCCAGCGTGGGAAGGGCAACGGCATTCGAGGAGCCAGACGGTGCGATCCCCGACGAGCCGGTAGACAGCGGAGGCGACGCGACGCAGCGCCCGGGCGGACTGGACGGCGACGAGTTCGGCGTAGACACTGCAGCGCCGACCGAGGCTGCCAACTCGACGACAACCCGCACGCTGGTCGTCACGGTTGCGGGGTTGTTCCTGCTCGGGATCACACCATTGCTGCTGCGGCGCATACGACGGTGGTGGCGTACGAGCCGGCGCTCCGTAGATCCGCTGTGGCACGAGCTCGAAGACACGGCCCAGGACTTCGGCATCGTCACGTCACGCGCCGACACGCCTCGAGGGTTTGCCTCCCGCTTGCGTACGCGCAGGGGCGTCGACGTCGAGGCGCTCGATAGGCTGCTTCGAAGGGTTGAGGCCGCGCGGTTCTCCCGTGACGGCGTCGTCGACGATGGAAGAGCCGACCTGCGCGCGGTTCTCCGCTCACTGGGCGCGGGCGCCTCGCGAGGTGAACGGCTGAGGGCGGCGGCGCTGCCACGTTCGCTCGCAGGGCGGGGAACCTACGCGGTGCTCCGGCCCGAGGTGCTAGCCTAAATCCATCATGCGGATGAAGAGCCTGCTCCTTCGTCGCCGCGTCGAGGTCCTCTAGGTCGGACCCCTCGGCGCGGAGTTTGTCACGTACCGGCCACCTAGCCCCTTCTGGCTAATGACAGAGCCCCAGACAAACTCACGAGGAACTCCGATGACGAGCTACCCCAACACCCCACAGCAACCCAGCGGTATGCCCTTTGGGCGATACGAGCCATTTGTGCCGATCGCCCTGGAAGACCGCACTTGGCCGGCCAAGACCATCACCGCCGCGCCGCGCTGGTGCGCCGTTGACCTGCGCGACGGCAACCAGGCCTTGATCGACCCCATGACCCCTCCACGCAAGCTGGCGATGTTCAAGCTGCTCGTTGGGATGGGCTACAAGGAGATCGAGGTCGGCTTCCCCAGCGCCAGCCAGACCGACTTCGACTTCGTCCGCCAGCTCATCGAGGGCGACCACATCCCCGACGATGTCGTGATCCAGGTGCTCACGCAGTGCCGGGAGCCGCTGATCGACCGCACCTTCCAGTCTCTGGTCGGCGCCAAGCAGGCCATCGTTCACTTCTACAACTCGACGTCCACGCTGCAGCGGCGCGTCGTATTCGGGATGGACAAGGACGGCATCACCGACATCGCGACACAGGGTGCGCGGCTGTGCATGAAGTACGCCGACATCCACACTCCCGACACCAAGATCTCCTACGAGTACTCGCCGGAGTCCTACACCGGCACCGAGCTCGACTACGCGCTCGAGGTCTGCAGCAAGGTCATCGAAGTCATCGACCCGACTCCCGAGTGGCCGCTGATCATCAACCTGCCGGCGACCGTCGAGATGGCAACGCCCAACGTGTATGCCGACTCGATCGAGTGGATGCATCGCAACCTCCCGCGCCGCGACAGCATCGTGCTGTCATTGCACCCGCACAACGACCGAGGCACCGGCGTTGCTGCAGCCGAGCTGGGCTACATGGCAGGCGCTGACCGCATCGAGGGCTGCCTGTTCGGCAACGGCGAGCGCACCGGCAACGTGTGCCTGGTGAC
>JAKFCR010000094.1:0-3011 GCA_036676545.1 Aeromicrobium sp.
CAGGTCGCCACCGAGCTCCGAGTCGAGCTCACGTGACTCTTACGTCTAGACCTTTAGAGGTCTGCGTCGCTAGGCTCCCGGAATGACGGACCTCGATGCGCTGCTCGACCAGGTGCCTGCGCTCGCAGGCAGCCCGCGCACGATCGAGGATCTCTCCGGTGGGCTCACGAACCGCAACCTCAAGGTCACGACACCCGACGGTGTGTACGTGGCCAGGCTCAACCTGAGCGACTCCGCTCTGCTCGACATCGATCGCGAGGCGGAGGCGTTCAACACTCGCGCCGCGGAGACGGCGGGGGTGGGTGCACCGTACGTCGACTTTCGTCCTGATCTCGGCTTGCTGGTGATCGGCTTCATCGAGGGACGCACGTTCACCGACAAGGACCTGCGCACGCCCGGCGCCCTCGATCGCGTGGCCATCGCGCTGCGTGCGCTGCACTCCGGACCGCGATTTCAGAACGACTTCGACATGTTCGTGCGTCAGTCGACCTACCTGCGCACCTGCACCGAGCGCGGATTCAGGATCCCGGACGGCTACGCGGACTTCGCTCCAGACTTCGCTCGCATCCAGGGCGCCCTCGCGGTCAACCCGGTGGACTCGGTGCCATGCAACAACGACCTGCTCGCCGGCAACATCGTCGACGACGGTAGCAAGCTGTGGCTGATCGACTACGAGTACTCCGGCAACAACGATCCGTACTTTGAGCTTGGCAACTGCTGGACCGAGTGCGGGCTCGACGATGACCACCTCGGCGAACTGGTGACTGCGTACGTCGGTCACGAGTCGCCGGCGCTGCTCGCTCGTACGCGTCTCAGGGCAGTGACATCCCGCTACGGCTGGTCGCTGTGGGGCTTCATCCAGGCGGCAACCCGCAACGACGACTTCGACTTCTACGGGTGGGGGCTCGAGCGATTCGAGAAGGCAGTCGCCGACTTCCGGTCGCCCGATTTCGATGTCTGGCTCGAGGTGGCGGCCGCATGAGCATCCCAGCGCGGGCTCGGATCGTCGTCATCGGCGGCGGCATCGTCGGCACCAGCGTGGCCTATCACCTGACTCTGAACGGGGAGTCTGACGTCGTGCTGCTGGAGCAGGGCGAGCTGTCCTCCGGTACGACCTGGCATGCGGCGGGTCTGGTCGGCCAGCTCCGCGCGACCCAGTCCGGCACGACGCTCGTGCAGTACTCCGCATCGCTGTACGAGCAGCTCGAGGCCGAGACGGGATTGAGCGCCGGCTTCAAGCGCTGCGGTGGTGTCACGGTTGCTCGCACCGAGGACCGGATGGAGCAGCTGCGCCGTACGGCGGCGACCGCGACCGCGTACAACCTGGAGTGCGAGCTGCTGACCCCAGCGGAGGCCGGCGAGCGTTGGCCGCTCATCGCCACCGAGGATCTCGTCGGAGGGCTCTGGCTGCCCGGTGATGGCACGGCCAACCCGACTGATGTCACGCAGTCGCTGGCACGCGGTGCCCGTACGCGCGGCGCCACCGTGGTCGAGCACGTGCGCGTCCTCGAAGTTCTCGTTGCGGACGGTGCAGTCACGGGAGTGCGGACAGATCAGGGCGACATCGAGGCCGAGATCGTCGTCAACTGCGCCGGCCAGTGGGCGCACCACCTGGCTGCGCAGATCGGCGTGAGCGTGCCGCTGCACTCGGCCGAGCACTTCTACGTCGTCACCGACCAGATCGAGGGCGTACGCCCGGACCTGCCGATCCTGCGTGACCCCGACGGCTACACGTACTTCAAGGAAGAGGTCGGTGGACTCGTCGTCGGCGGCTTCGAGCCGGTGGCAAAGCCATGGGTCGCGCCGGACGAGATCCCGTACCCGTTCGAGTTCCAGCTCCTCGGCGAGGACTGGGAGCACTTCCAGATCCTGATGGACAGCGCGCTGGAGCGGATCCCGGTGCTGCACGAGACCGGCATTCGCAAGTTCTACAACGGGCCGGAGAGCTTCACTCCCGACAACCAGTTCATCCTCGGCGAAGCGCCGAGCGTCCGCGGGTTCTTCGTCGGTGCCGGTTTCAACTCGGTGGGCATCGCGTCGGCAGGCGGCGCTGGGCGCGCGCTCGCCGAATGGATCCTCGAGGGCGAGCCGAGCGTCGACCTGCTGGCTGTCGACATCCGCAGATTTGCGCCGTTCCAGAACGACAAGGAGTACCTCCGCGCTCGGGTAGCGGAGGTCCTCGGGTTGCACTACGCCGTGCCGTGGCCGAACCGCGAGTTCGACACGGCACGGCCGCTGCGTACGTCTCCGTTGTACGAGCGGCTGCGAAGTGCCAACGCAGGGTTCGGCAGCAAGATGGGCTGGGAGCGGGCCAACTTCTTCGCCCCGCCGGCCGTGGACGCGGCGATCGCGTACGCGTGGGGCAAGCAGAACTGGCTGCCCTGGTCGGCGGCCGAGCAACGCGCGTGCCGAGAGGCGGTCGCGGTGTTCGACCAGACCTCGTTCTCCAAGTACGTCGTGCACGGCTCCGATGCCGAGGCGGCGCTGCAGTGGATCTGCAGCAATGACGTCGCCGTCGCGAACGACGAGACGGTCTACACGGCGCTGCTCAACTCACGAGGCGGCTACGAATCAGACCTGACGGTCACTCGCGTGGCCGACGATGAGTACTTCCTCGTCAGCAGCTCGGCGACCACCGAGCGGGACCAGGACTGGATCCGCCGCAACATCCCCGCCGGACTGGACGCGCAGATCTCCGACGTCACGGACCGGCTGTCGGTGCTGGGCGTGATGGGGCCGCACTCGCGCGCGCTGCTCAGTCGCCTGACGGATGCCGACCTGAGCGAGGACGGTTTCGCGTTCGGTATGAGCCGCGAGATCGCGCTGGCTGGCGCGACGATCCGTGCCACTCGGATCACGTACGTCGGCGAGCTGGGCTGGGAGCTCTACGTCAAGAACGATGATGCGATTCAGGTGTACGACGCGATCAAGGCCGAGGGTGCAGATCTCGGGATCATCGACGCGGGCTACTACGCGATCGAGGCGATGCGACTCGAGAAGGGCTACCGGGC
>JAKFCR010000095.1:0-3752 GCA_036676545.1 Aeromicrobium sp.
CAGTCACCAGGAGGACGATCAATACGATGTTCATGGCAGTAATTCTGCTCCCGCGAAGATCGCGCCACCAGTGGCAGGAATGCCACCCTTCATTGATTTACTGCCACATCTGTGCGAGGCTCAAGGCATGAAGACTGTTGCTGTGATCGTCCAGGACGGCGCCGAGCCTTTCGGCCTCGGTTCGATCGTCGAGGTGTGGGGCGAGCCCTATCACCCCGAGGACGACAACCCGGTGTTCGACTTCCGCGTCTGTACGCCGCGCCCCGGTCGCGTACGCGGCCGCTCTGGCTTTGACCTGCACGTCGACCTGGGGCTCGAAGCCACGCTCGACGCTGATCTGGTCTGTTTCTCGCCAAGGCACGAGTTCCTCGATCACGACCCGCTGGTAATGGACGTGGCCAACGCAGCCTTCGAGCGCGGTGCGATCATCTACGCCCACTGCTCTGCGGCCTTCATGCTGGGGGAGGCGGGTCTGCTCGACGGTCGTGAGTGCACCACGCACTGGCGCTATGGTGACCGCCTCGCACGCATGTATCCCAAGGCGATCGTTCGCCCCGAGGTGCTTTACGTGCAGGACGGCAACATCCTGACCGGCGCCGGGTCAGCTGCCGGCATCGACGCTTCGCTGCATCTGATGCGACAGACCTTCGGCGCCAAGGTTGCCGCCTCGACAGCGCGACGCATCGTCGTACCTCCGCACCGTGATGGTGGACAGGCGCAGTTCGTTCGTACGCCCATGGGCCAGACCGAGTGCGACACGCTGTCGCCCCTGTTGGCGTGGGCGGTCGATCATCTCGACGAGCCACTCTCCGTCGAGCGGCTCGCAGCCCAGGCGCACATGTCACCGCGTACGTTCGCGCGTCGTTTCCGTGACGAGACCGGCACGACGCCGCTGCAATGGCTCACGACTCAGCGCCTGCACCTTGCCGAGGAGATGCTCGAGAACTCCAATCTCGCGGTGGAGCAGATTGCGACCAGGGTTGGATTCGGCAACGCGGCAACGTTGCGCCATCACTTCACCGCCGCTCGCGGAACGACTCCGCAGCAGTACCGCAAGACGTTCAGCAGTGTCGAACCCATCGGCGTTGGCGCGTAGTGCGCACACCACCGGCGATGCAACGTGAAGTCCAAAACGTTACCCTCGAGACGTGCGCAGAACAGGTCTAGAGCTCAGTAGCGCGCTGGCGGTTGCGAGTTTCATCGCAGCAGCCATGGTTGCGTGGTACGTCGATCTCCCCCTGCGCGATCCCGACGGATCCACTGGGCCCACCTATATTCGGCTGCCTGCGATTGTCCTGCTGGCACTGCTGCTCGACATCGTTCCGCGTGCAGTCATTCGCGCTTCGTCGTGGCGATCCATCCGTGAGTCGGTGGTTGACGTCACGCGCGAGCGCTGGCAGCTCGCCAGCCTGAGGTTCATGTTGGTCGGACTTGTCGGGTGGTACGTCACCTATGCATCCATCCGCAATCTCAAGGGCATGGTGCCGTTCGCCAACGGTGACCTCTATGACACTCAGCTCGACCGGCTCGATCAGGCCATGTTCGGCGGCCATCGTCCGACCGTGCTGCTCCATGATCTGCTCGGCACCGACATCGCGGCGCACGTGCTGTCGTTCTTCTACATCGTTTGGATCGTTGCCCTACCGGCGTCGTTGGCCGTGGCTCTCGTGTGGGCCCGTCGTGACCGCGTCAGCTCGTGGTGGGTCACGGCCGTCTCGCTCGACTGGATCATGGGCGTCACCCTCAACTACGCCCTTCCGACCCTTGGGCCGATCTATGACCGCCCGGGAGACTTCGCTGGGCTGACGCACACCTGGACAACATCTCTGCAGGCATCCATGTGGACCGAACGACTCGAGGTGCTCGCTGACCCGGCCAACACCCCGACAGTGCAGAACATTGCGGCGTTTGCCTCACTCCATGTCGCGATTGCGACGACGGCGTGCATCGTGGCCCACCGAGCAGGCTTGCATCGTGCGCTGGTGCAGTCCCTGCGGGTGTTTCTCGCGATCACCATGGTTGCGACGGTCTATTTCGGCTGGCACTACGTGTCGGACGTGATTGCCGGCGTGCTGGTGGGCATTGTTGCCGCATGGGTGGCCGAGCGTTTTGCGGCCCCTGAGAATGCTGAACGGGACGAGCCAGCGAGCGCAACACGGCCAAAACGTGCCGTTACGCGGAATCTGGCCTCCAAACCGGGCCGTTCGTGACCTCTGTCACCCGCTACACGGGCGATGTCGTGATCAATGTGAACCCCTCGACGAAGTATGGTTCACTCGATAGCTGATCCGACAGTCGTCAATCCCTAGGTGGTCATACCGTGGCAGTTTCACGCCACAGGCATGCTGCAAAGCCCGCATTCGGGCGACGCGTTGCTTCGCACATCATCCCGACGATCGGGATGATGGCCATTGTTACGGCAGGTACGGCAGCCGCACTCAGCGATGACCTTCCGGGGATTTCTCCGTCCAAGCCCGATCTGATCGCCGCGTCGATCGATCAGGGTGCTGCGGACGTCAGCAGAAGTGCTGACCGCGCACCGCTGCTGAACGAAGCCGCTGCCGACCAGCTCGTCAAGGGCCACCAGTACGCGCAGCAGGTGCTCGAAGTACACGCTGCAGCCAGCGAGAAGTCGCCCGTGCTAGCAAAGCTCGGTGTTGGCGACAAGGTCAGGGTCACCGGCGTCACGGACGGCGACTGGGCTCAGGTCATCCACAAGGATCTGCCGCGTTGGGTTCTTGCCAAGGGAATCGCCAAGGACATGCCGCTCGGTACGGCACCGTGTGCCTCCGGATCCGGTTCTGAGAGCGGTTTGCGCCCGGACACGATCAAGGTGCACCGCGCTGTCTGCCTCATGTTCCCGAGCATCACCCGGTACGGCGGCGTTGCCGGCCGCGGCGAGCACGCGACTGGCCAGGCGCTCGACATCATGGTGTCGTCTGATCTGGGCAACGAGATCGCCCTGTTCCTGCAGGAGCATCGTGCGGAGCTCGGCATCGAATACCTCATCTGGCGTCAGCGCATCTGGCGTCCGTCGACCTCCGGCTCCTGGCGTCCCATGAGCGATCGTGGTGGAGCGACCGCCAACCACATGGACCACATTCACGTCACCACCTACGGCAACGCTGCACAGTAGGGATCTGCGCGTGCTGACGGTCGGGCTCACCGGTGGAATTGGCTCGGGCAAGAGCACGGTGAGCGCGCTTCTGGCCTCGCATGGGGCCGTCATCATCGACTACGACCAGCTCGCTCGCGATGTCGTGGAGCCCGGCAGCCCAGCCCTTGCGGCGATCGCCGAACGATTCGGCCCAGATGTCATCGCGGCAGACGGAACGCTCGACCGACCTGCTCTCGGTGCCGTCGTGTTCGCTGACGCCGATGCGCGCAAGGACCTCGAAGGCATCACCCACCCTGCGATCCGTGACCTCGCGGTTCAGCGACAGGTTGCGGCAGGCGATGACGCGATCGTCATCCACGACAACCCGCTACTCGTGGAGATGGGCGCTGCCGCCTACTGCGAGGTCGTGATCGTCGTCGACGTACCGGTCGAGGTGCAGGTCCAACGTCTCATGTCGACGCGCGGCATGACCGAGGACGAGGCGCTGGCTCGCATTGCTACGCAGGCCACCCGAGAAGTACGAACCGGTGCCGCCGATCTGGTGATCGACAACACCGGTCCGATTGACGAGCTCGACTCCATCGTCGGGGGGATATGGGACGAGCTCGTGCTGAGAGCCGCCGCTTCCGAGGGT
>JAKFCR010000096.1:0-1758 GCA_036676545.1 Aeromicrobium sp.
GGCTTCCTGACCTTCTCCGGCCGAAGCTCTTCGGCACCGTCTCGGTCAGGCGCGACGGTGCACGTGTTGGCGCGACCCAGCTCGTTGGCGTAGACCACCCAGGCCTCACCGATCGCAGGCACAGGTTCGTACCAGAGTTCTTCGAACTCGATCCACGTGCGTGAATCCAGATCCGGACCGCTCCACACTTCGCGCACGACGAACAGGTACGTGTCGCCGCGCTGCTGCACGATTGTCCCGGCGAAGCTCGAGTGGGGCTTCTGCTCGGAGAGCGGCACACAGCTCAGCGCCGACGCAGGCGCCGGTACGAGCAGCGGCGCGAAGACGATCATCAGGGCGAGCCAGCGAGCTCTCATACCTGAGTATGTCGCCAGCATCGGGATCGTCTCAGTCGGACAGCGCCTCGGTCAGCAGGGCAACCAATGCCTCGAGCTGCAGGTCGGTCGAGTCCGAGAGCTCCTCGTCCGAGCCATCGAGTGCGCGGGCGGCTAGTCCGGCCTTGCTGTCGATCAGCTCGGCGATCTTGGGATCGAGCGTCTGCGAGGCGATGATGCGCCACGCCGTGACGGGTTCGGCCTGGCCGATGCGGTGCACGCGGTCGATCGCCTGGGTCTGCTCGGCGTCGGTCCACGAGAGCTCCGCGAGCACGACGTTGGATGCCGCCTGCAGGTTGAGGCCGACACCCGCAGCGGTCAGCGAGCAGACGGCGATCGCGACATCGGGGTCATTGGTGAACGCGTCGATGGCCTTCTGCCGGGCCGTCGTCCCCTGGTTGCCGCGGATCGAGATGTACTTGATGCCGCGCTTGGCGAACGTCTCCTCGGCGGTGTCCATGACGTCGATGTGCTTCGCGAAGAACACCACCTTGCCAACGCTGTGCGCGAGCTGCGCGGTGTAGTCGGCGGCGAGCCCGGCCTTGGCCTGGCCGATGCGCCGCATCATGCTGAACACGTTCTCGTCGGTCTTGCTCGAGGAGTCCTCGCGCTCCCAGGTCGCCACACGGCGTACGAGCTCGTGATCGATGCCCTCGACCGTGATGCCTTCCTTGCGGGTGGCCAGCGCGCTCTCGTAGCGAGCAACCATGCGTCTGGCGAGCTGGCGCTCGGCTTCCTTGATCGAGCGACCGGCCTCGTCGTCAAGCTCTACCGGAATGTCGGCGATACGGCGAGCGGGGATGTCAGCGGCGACGTCGATCTTGCGACGACGGACGATGCCGAGGTCGATCACGGCATTGCGGGCGGCCGGGTAGAAGCCCGGATCGACCGGAGTCAGGCCGGTCTCCTCCAGAGCATGCATCAGCTCGGCGCGCGGCTTCTTGCTGTCGATCCAGCCGAGGTACTCCCAGATGGCCAGGAAGTCATCGATGTCGTTGATCAGCGGCGTACCGGTCAGCGCCATGAGCAAAGGGCGAGCCGTACGTGCACGGATGCGGTCGGAGAGCTCAAGCACGTGCTGCGAACGCTGCGACGACTTGTTCTTGATGAAGTGCGCCTCGTCGAGGACCATGCCGCGGAAGCCGAGATCTCCCAGCCAGCCCACGTGCCGGTCGAGGACCTCGTAGTTGACGATCACGATGTCGGCGAATCCGTCGATGTTGTCGCCATCTCCATGGATCACGGTCGCCTTGTGGCGTGGGGTCCAGGTCTCGGCTTCGCGAGCCCAGTTGGTCTTGACGACGTTGGGCACGACGACGAGCAGCGGGTAGGCCTTGGCGGCCTGCGCCGCAAGCAGTGCCTGAGCGGTCTTGCCGAGGCCGGG
>JAKFCR010000097.1:0-2227 GCA_036676545.1 Aeromicrobium sp.
GGCCATCCGCTTCGCAAGGAGTTCGTCCTCGCATCCCGTGTCGCCAAGCCGTGGCCCGGTGCCAAGGAGCCGGGGGAGAGCGATGCCGACTCCACGCACTCGCCTGGACGGCGCCGCATCAAGCCTCCCGGTGTTCCCGATCCGACGGAGTGGGGTCCGGAGCGCCTAGAGCCGACCGATGAGCCTGTCGAGACACCGGAGGTCACCGATGGGTGACCTTCTCGAGGTCGTGCTGCGCTGCGTACTGGTGCTGGGTGCGTTCATGACGCTGCCGCTGCTCGTCGGGCAGATGGAGCACAAGGCGATGGCGCACATGCAGAGTCGTGTGGGGCCGATGAAGGCCGGAGCGTTCCACGGCTGGGCACAGCTGATCGCCGATGGCGTGAAGTTCGTGCAGAAGGAGAGCATCGTCCCCACTGCCGCCGATGGGCCGGTGTTTCGTCTCGCCCCGGCAGTGGCGCTCGTGCCCTATCTCGTGGCGATGATCGCGATCCCGCTCGGCCCGTTCTTCGGCGAGACCAACCTGATCGGTGTCGACCTCGACCTCGGCCTGTTCTTCGTCCTGGCTGCGATGAGCGTTGGGGTGCTCGGCTCACTGATGGGTGGGCTCGGCAGCGGCAACAAGTACTCCTACATCGGCGGTATGCGCGTCGCCGCGCAGCTGATGTCGTACGAGCTGCCGATGGTCCTCGCCGCGGCCAGCGTCGCGATGGCCGCCGGATCGCTCTCCCTGATCACGATCGCCGACAAATGGGAGTGGTGGTGGCTGATCGCACAGCTGCCCGGGTTGATCGTGTTCTTCACCGCCGGTCTTGCGGAGCTGCAGCGTCCGCCGTTCGATGCGCCCCTCGCCGATGCCGAGCTCGTGATGGGTCCGATCACGGAGTACGGGGGCATGCGTTTTGCGATGTTCCTGCTGGCTGAGTACGCCGGCATCGTCGTGCTCGCCGCACTGACGACGGTGCTCTACCTCGGTGGCTGGGCCGGTCCGTGGTCCGACGACTTCGGCTGGCTGTGGTCGCTGATCAAGATCTTCGCGGTCTCGTTCCTGGTCATCTGGGCCCGCGTCGCGTACCCCCGACTGCGCGAGGACCAGGTCAACTCGCTCGCATGGAAGGTCCTCGTACCCCTCGCTCTGCTCCAGCTCACGCTGACGACGTTTGTGGTGATCCTCTGATGTTTGGTTCAGGCCTGCTCCATGGTTTGCGCGTGACGATGCGCAACATGCTCAGGCGCAGCGTGACGGCGCACTATCCCGACGTCGAGCCGGACCTGCCGCCTCGCAGTCGTGGGGTGATCGCCCTGCAGGAGGAGAACTGCACCTCGTGCATGCTCTGCGCTCGCGAGTGCCCGTCGTGGTGCATCGAGATCGACTCGCACAAGGAGGTCATCCCGGCGACGACCGAGGGCGGCAAGGATCGCAGCATCAACGTGCTGGACCGCTTCGACATCGACTACTCGATCTGCATGTACTGCAGCATCTGCATCGAGGTGTGCCCCTTCGACGCACTCCACTGGTCGCCGGAGTTCGCGTACGCCGAGGGTGACATCGCCGACCTGACCCACGACATGAACAAGCTGCGCGAGTGGATGTGGACAGTCCCCGCGCCACCAGCGCTCGACGCTGGTGCGGAGAAGTCGAAGGAGCTCGCCGCGTACGAAGCCAAGCTCACCGAATCACAAGAGCAGGGTCCGGAGGTGGCTGAGTGACGGCCACCGAGATCCTGTTCCTCGTGTTCGCGGTGCTGGCTGTCGGCACGGCGCTGCTGGCGATGACCAGCAAGCAGCTCGTCCACTCTGCGCTGTGGCTGGTGGTGACGCTCGGTGCGATCGCGGGGTGCTTTGTGCTGATGACGGCTGAGTTCGTCGCCTGGGTGCAGGTCCTGGTGTACGTCGGCTCGATCGTGGTGCTCGTGATCTTCGCGCTGATGATGACCCGGCAGCCCGCCACTGGCCCTTCGGCGGAGGTCACCGGCAATCGGTGGACCGCTGCCGTGCTCGGCGTCGTAGCCGCTGGAGGTCTCGGCGCCACCGTCGTCGCCGGCTTCGAAGGTGAACGCATCGAGGGCGATCACATCGGCACCGCGGGCTCGCTCGGCGAAGCGATCTTCAACGACTGGGTGCTGGCTTTCGAGGTGCTCAGCCTCGTGCTGCTGGCCGCCCTGATCGGCGCCATCGTCATCTCGAGGGCGGGATCCGAACGCTGATGCCGCTCCTCTATCCGCTG
>JAKFCR010000098.1:0-3310 GCA_036676545.1 Aeromicrobium sp.
CGTCGACGGACTCGTCACCGGCATCGCTGACCGACTCGGCGACACCTCACAGTTCCTGCGTCAGCCGCAGACCGGATACGTCCGCTCGTACGCGCTGATGATGTTCGGCGGCGCTGCCCTCGTTCTCCTTGCTCTCCTGGCGGTGACCCTCGCATGATCCTGTCCGTACTCGCCGCCGTCCCCATCGTGGGAGCGATTGCCCTGGCGCTGATGCCCAAGTCGACGTCTGGCGCGCAGTTCAACGCCAAGCTCATCGCGCTGGGCGTCTCGCTGATCACGCTCGTCGTGTCGCTGATCGTTCTCGCGCGCTACGACCTCGAGGCCGGCGGCTACCAGCTGACCGAGAAGCACGAGTGGATCACCGCATTCGGCGCCTGGTACTCCGTCGGAGTCAGCGGCATCGGTCTCACGCTCATCCTGCTGACGACCGTGCTCACGCCGATCGTGATCCTTGCCGCCTGGGACGATCGACTGCCCGAGGCGAGCAACACCAATGCCTATTTCGCCTGGATGCTTGCGGTCGAGGGCCTGGCCCTCGGTGCGTTCATGGCCACCGACGCCTTCCTCTTCTATGTGTTCTTCGAGGCGACCCTGATCCCGCTCTACTTCCTGATCGGCTCGTTCGGCGGTCCCAACCGCTCGTACGCCGCGGTGAAGTTCCTGATCTACAACCTCGTCGGCGGCTTGCTCATGCTCGCCTCGATCGTCGGCCTGTATGTCGTCAGCTCGCGTGACGGTGGCGCCACGTACCTGCTCACCGATCTGTCCAGCATTGAGATGAGCACCACGACCGAGCGTCTGCTGTTCCTTGGCTTCATGGCGGCGTTCGCGATCAAGGCACCACTCTGGCCGCTGCACACGTGGCTGCCGGATGCCGCCGGTCAGGCGACGCCGGGCACGTCAGTGCTGATGGTCAGCGTCGTCGACAAGATCGGCACGTTCGGCATGATCACCTGGTGCCTCTACCTGTTCCCTGAGGCAGCCGAATGGGCGAGCCCCGTGATCATCACGCTCGCGGTCATCAGCATCCTCTACGGCGCGCTGCTCGCGGTCGGCCAGGACGACATCCGTCGGCTCATTGCGTTCACCTCGGTGTCGCACTTCGGCTTCATCATCCTGGGCATCTTCGCGTTCACCACCACCTCGATGGCCGGCTCGACGCTCTACATGTTCAACCACGGTCTTTCGACTGCCGCGCTGTTCCTGGTGACCGGCATGATGATCGCGCGACGTGGTTCGGCCAAGATCTCCGACTTCGGTGGCGTGCAGAAGATCGCCCCGATCATGTCCGGCATCCTGCTGGTCGCGGGCTTGTCGAGCCTCTCGCTGCCCGGCCTGGCGCCGTTCATCTCCGAGTTCATGGTGCTGGCGGGCACGTTCACCCGCTCGATCCCGGCGGCGGCATTCGCGACGCTCGGCATCGTCCTGGCCGCGCTCTACATCCTGATCATGTACCAACGCACCATGACCGGTCCGCTTCGCGAGGACAACCAAGGCGTTCACGACCTCATACCTCGCGAGATCGCGGCTCTCGCTCCTGCAATCGTGCTGATCGTCGGCCTCGGGTTCTTCCCGCAGCCGGTGCTCAACGTGATCAACCCGGCGATCGATGAGGTTGCCAGCCACATCGGCAAGGGCGACCCCGAGCCGAAGTCGCCCGTCTCGATTGCACCTGACACAGAGGAAGGGGGCCACTGATGACTGTCACCGATCTGGTCGCGGCCGAACTGCCCCCGCTCGATGCGCCCC
This sequence comes from Aeromicrobium sp., assembly GCA_036676545.1. GTDB lineage: Bacteria > Actinomycetota > Actinomycetes > Propionibacteriales > Nocardioidaceae > Aeromicrobium. Next base: position 1,750 of record JAKFCR010000098.1, read on the forward strand.
ATATCGAGTACTCGCTGCTCGCTCCGCTGTTCATCATCGCCGGCGTTGCTGTGGTCGGTGTCATCATCGAGGCCGTATGGCCACGTGCCACACGCTTCACGGCACAGGCGATCCTCGCGGTCGTCGGTGTCATTGCGGCGTTCGTCGACACCGTGTGGGTCTACCAGCACCTCGACAAGATCGATGACCCCGAGCTCGCTCGCGGCGTGATCGGGGCCGAAGGTGCGCTGTCGATCGACGGTCCCGGCGTCTTCACGTGGGGCATCCTGCTGGTGTTCGCCCTGATGAGCATGTTGCTGTTCGCTGAGCGTCGCCTCGAAGGTGGGCTCAGCGCGTTCACGGGTCGCGCCGCTGATGCTCCGGGCTCGGCTGGCGAGGCCGAGGCGATCTCGAAGCGTATCGAGCACACAGAGGTCTTCCCTCTGGCGATGTTCTCGCTGGTCGGCATGATGCTGTTCGCCACCTCCAACGACCTGCTGACGATGTTCGTCGCGCTCGAGGTGCTCTCCCTTCCGCTCTACCTGCTGTGCGGCATCGCTCGCCGTCGTCGGCTGCTGAGCCAGGAGGCCGCGCTCAAGTACTTCCTTCTGGGTGCCTTCTCGTCGGTGTTCTTCCTGTACGGCATCGCGTTGACGTACGGATTCGCCGGCAGCTTCCGGCTCTCCGACATCGACGTCGCGGTGTCGACTCGTACCGGCGGCACCAACATGCTGCTGGCTGCGATCGCCCTGATGGTGGTGGGGCTGCTGTTCAAGATCGGCGCCGTGCCGTTCCACACGTGGACTCCTGACGTCTACCAAGGAGCGCCGACCCCGGTCACGGCTTTCATGGCGGCCGGAACCAAGGCTGCGGCATTCCTCGCCATGCTTCGCGTGCTCTTTGTGGCCTTCGGCGGCTCGTCGTGGGACTGGCGACCGACGATCATCGCCGTCGCGGTCATCACGATGTTCCTCGGCGCGGTCGTCTCGATCTCGCAGACCGACGTCAAGCGCATGCTCGCCTATTCGTCAATCGCGCACGCCGGCTTCCTGCTGGTCGGCCTTGTCGGCGTCTACGGCGGAGTGGCTGGCGAGGAGCGCATCACCTCGGTGTCGAGCATCCTGTTCTATCTCGCGGTCTACGGTGTCGCCTCGATCGGAGCGTTCGCTGTGGTGACGCTCGTACGCGACTCCGGTGGCGAGACGACGCACCTCTCGCGCTGGGCCGGACTCGGCAAGACATCGCCGCTGCTGGCGGGGTCGTTCGCGCTGTTCATGCTGTCGTTCGCCGGCATCCCGCTGACGGGCGGTTTCATCGGGAAGTGGAGCGTCTTCACGGCGGCATGGTCAGGCGGTGTGTGGCCGCTGGTCGTCATGGGCGTGCTGGTGAGCGCCTTGGCGGCGTACTTCTACGTACGCGTGATCGTGCTGATGTTCTTCACCGATCCGGTGGGGGATGGGCCGACGGTCGCTGTCCCGAGCGCGCTGACTACCGTAGTGATCGCCTTCGCCGTCGTGGCGACGGTCGGTCTGGGTATCCTTCCCGGACCGCTGCTCGATCTTGCGCAGCACGCCGGCGCCTT
>JAKFCR010000099.1:0-3964 GCA_036676545.1 Aeromicrobium sp.
TCGGGTGGTGAGCGCAACCGCCTCAACCTGGCGCTGACGCTCAAGATGGGCGGCAACCTGCTGCTGCTCGATGAGCCGACCAACGACCTTGACGTGGAGACACTGCAGTCGCTCGAAGACGCGTTGCTCGACTTCCCGGGCTGTGCCGTCGTGGTCTCGCACGACCGGTGGTTCCTTGACCGCGTGGCGACGCACATCCTCGCGTGGGAAGGCGATGCCGACAATCCGGCCAACTGGTTCTGGTTCGAGGGCAACTTCGCCGACTACGAGATCAACAAGGTCGAGCGTCTGGGCGAGGAAGCGGCACGCCCGCACAGCGTGACGTACCGCAAACTCACCCGCGACTGACTAGCTGCTGCTGTCCTTCGGGCGAGGACCGTCGAACGGCCTGCCTGCATCGCCTGAGGGGCGTTCGGGCCGCACGTTGTTGATGCGGTCGGTGATGTGCTTGGTCAGGTTCTCCTTGCGTTCAGCGGCCTGAGCCTCGGTCAGCCGGCCAGCCTTGACGTCCGCGTCGATGCGCTCCTCGGCCTCGGCGACGAGCGCCTTGACCAACGTGTCGGTGCTGACGCCTTCATCCTTGGCGACATCAGCCAGGCTCGTCTTGCCGTCCTTGAGCTTGGCACGCAGCTCAGCCTCGGTGAGTCCGAGTGCCTTGGCTGCCACAGCGAGGTGCTCTCCGCCGGGCCCGCCGCGTCCAGGTCCGCCCTTGGGGAGCTTCTCGTTCAGGGTCGTGGCGACCTTGTCTGCCTGCTCCTGGGTCAGGGTGCCGTCCTTGACGAGTCCGCTGAGGGAGCTCTTGATGGTGGCCAGCCGGCTCTTGACGGGGTTGTCCGAGTCGGCAGCCGAAGCGGGCGTGAGCGCGACGGCGCCACCGCCTACCGCGAGGGTGCTGGCGAGAATGATGCTCGCAGTGCGTTTGTGCATGACGTGCTCCTTGAATTGTTGGTGCAATTCATGGTGCGTACGTCAGATGGCAGGACCGTGTGGCCAACCTGTGAGTTCTCTGTCAGTCAGCACTTGCCGCCGTCGAGCTGGGTGATCACGCGCTGCATGATCTGACCGAGCACGGCAAACTCTTCGGGGGAGGCGTTGTCGACGAGGTAGGAATGCACACCACGTACATGGGTGTGAGCCGCCTCCTCGAGCAGGGCGAAGCCCTTGTCGGTCATCACGGCGGAGACGCCGCGCCCGTCTTCGGAACACTGGCCCCGGAAGACGAGCCCTTCTCGTTCGAGGCGGGCGATCGTGTGGGTCACGCGGCTGCGTGAGTGGGACACGGCGGCCGCGAGCTCCGCCATGCGAATCGAACGGTCAGGTGCCTCGGACAGCCGCACGAGGATTTCGTACTCGGGCATCGAGAGGCCGTGAGCGGTGCGAAGATCGCGATCGAGGCGATCATTCAGGACGATCGTTCCGCCCAGAAACGATCGCCAGATCTGCTGCTCCGCGGCGGTGAGCCACGGCGTCTCGGTTGCGGTCTCCATGTGATCCATCATACAAGCCTGCCCACTTGATTGAACATTGAACTATCTGTAGTGTCTAGTTTGTTGAACAATCAACCACCTTACCCGGAGGCATCAACATGAGCACCACCACAGACATCAACGTCAGCACCGGCACCTGGACGATCGACCCGACTCACACCGAGATCGGCTTCACCGTTCGCCACATCATCAGCAAAGTCCGCGGAAAGTTCGAGACCTTCGAAGGCACGCTCGTCACGGCCGAGGACATCACCGCCTCGTCGGTCAACGTCTCCTTCGACCTCTCGTCGATCAACACCGGTACGGCCCAGCGCGACGAGCACCTGCGCTCGAGCGACTTCTTCGACGCCGACAACCAGGACCAGGCGACCTTCGTCTCGACCGGTGTCGTCGCCAAGGGCAGCAACGAGTTCGTCGTCACCGGCGACCTCACGATCAAGGGCATCTCGAAGGCTGTCGAGCTCGATGTCGACTTCCTCGGCGAGGGCTCGGACCCGTGGGGCGGAACGCGCGTGGGCGTCGAGGCGACCACCGAGATCAGCCGCAAGGAGTTCGGTATCGACTTCAACATCCCGCTCGAGGGCGACAAGGTCGTCATCGGCGACAAGATCTCGATCCACATCGTTGCTGAGGCAGTCCTCCAGGCTGACGCGGCCTAACGACGAAGGGTCATCCTGACCGCCAACTCGGCGTGCAGGCTGGCCAGCTCGTGGCCGGAGCGAGAACCTCCGGGCTCGAACCAGCGCACGAGATCGACGCCCAGCGACAGCAGTGAGAACGCTGTTCCGGGGACGTCAACAACATCCAGGACGCCCTGGTCGACACCGTCGGCCAGGGCGTCTTGCATCGTCTTCTCGATATCGCGTCGATAGGTCGCGACTTCTGCGCGGTGCTCGTCGGTGAGCGCGTGGTACTCGTACTGCACGATGCGTCCCACCCGGCTGTTGTCGGCGTGCCAGAGGCTGAAGTCGTAGACCATGGCGCGCAGGCGATCCAGGGGATCGGTGCTGGAGGCGGCAGCCGAGGTGATGACCTCCAGCGCTCGACGGTGACCGTCGAGACTGACGGAGAACAGCAGGCTCTCCTTGGAGTCGTGATGCACATAGACCGCGGCCGGGCTCATACCGGCACGGGATGCGATGTCTCGCGTCGTCGTACCGGCGAAACCCTTCTCGGCGAAGGCCTCGACGGCAGCATTGATGAGCCGTTCACGCGCTGTGATGGTCGTCATGCTGCCCTCCTATTTGGTTGACAGCATGCCGCAGTGCTTGCATGCTAAGCAAGCGCTTAGTGCGCGTTTCCCGGATGACAAAGGCAGAGTCTTGCAGCGAACGATCTACAACGAGGACCACGAGGCGTTTCGCGCCTCATGTGCCGCATTCCTGGCCAAGCATGTCGAGCCCAACCTCGAGAAGTACCTCGAGGACAAGGCCCTTCCGCGCGACTTCTGGCTCGCCGCTGGGGCTGAGGGCTTCCTCGGTCTTGAGATCCCGGAGGAGTTCGGTGGCGCCGAGGCGGACGACTTCCGCTTCAATGCTGTGTGGGACGAAGAGCTGAGCAAGCTCAACGCCGCTCTTGCATCGTGCGTCGCGATCCACACCGACATCGCCGTGCCCTACCTCGTTGACCTCTGCACCGATGAGCAGAAGGCGCGCTGGCTTCCGGGTTGTGTCTCTGGCGAGATCCTCACGGCCATCGCCATGACTGAGCCTGGTGGCGGTTCGGACCTCGCAGCCCTCAAGACAACGGCCGTCCGCGACGGAGACGAATGGGTCATCAACGGCTCCAAGACGTTCATCACGAACGGGTTCTCCGCCGATCTCGTGATCACTGCCGTACGCACTTCGCCGGACAAGGGAGCGAAGGGCATCAGCCTGTTCGCGATCGAGGCGACCGATCCCGGCTTCAGCCGCGGACGCAAGCTCGACAAGGTCGGGCAGAGCGAAGCTGACACGGCAGAGCTGATCTTCGAGAACGTACGACTGGGCGACGACCGACTGGTCGGCGAGGTCGACCAGGGCTTCATCTACATGATGCAGCGACTCCCGCAGGAGCGAATCAGCTGCTCGGTGTCCAACGTTGCGCACGCCAAGCAGATTCTGGGCGAGACGATCCAGTACGCCCACGACCGCCAGGCGTTCAAGCAACCGATCGGCAGTCTGCAGCACAACAAGTTCCTGCTCGCCGAGCTGGTGACCAAGATCGAGGTTGCCGAGACGTTCATCGATGCAGCCGTGCTGGCGCACACCCGTGGCGAGGCGACAGCGACCGATGCGGCCAAGGCCAAGTGGTGGTCGTCGGAGATTCAGAACGACGTCCTGGACCACTGCGTCCAACTCCATGGCGGGTACGGATACATGAACGAGTACCGTGTCGCACGCGCCTGGCGAGATGCCCGGGTCAGCAAGATCTGGGCTGGTTCGAACGAGATCATGAAAGAGCTCATAGGCCGAGACCTCGGATTCTGAGTCCACAAC
>JAKFCR010000100.1:0-2293 GCA_036676545.1 Aeromicrobium sp.
GTCGGGCACCAACCTCGTCGACCTGCTCGACGAGAGCTGGCCACAGACGCTGCGCACGCTCGAGAACGCGCGCACCGTCCTCCGTACGGGAGTGGAGAGCAAGGATCAGTTCGTCGAGTTCTCGAGCTCGCTGAAGTCGCTGACAGGATCGCTGGCGGAATACGACCCCAAGCTCCGCTCGATCCTCGACAAGACGCCGAAGCACGTGAAGGAGATCCGGGCATTGACCGCCACGATGGCGGACGTGTTGCCCGACTTCCTCACAGCCTCGGATGATCTGACCGGCACGCTGGCGGATCGCGATCCACACCTGCGCCAGCTGCTCACTGACTTCCCGAACGGCTTGCAGCGCCTCGCCGACACGATCGTGGAGGGCTACCTGCGGGTGAACATGCTCGTCTCGCCGGGTGAGGTGTGCTCGTACGGCGTCGACCAGCCGTCGCCGCGCTCGACCGACCGCGAGCCGCTTGTCCATGGCCGTGAGTGCACCGCGAATGTCACGGGCCAGCAGCGCGGCTCGGCTCACGTACCGGCGCCGCTGCAATGAGCACCCGCATGGTCAAGGTCGGCCCGGAGCGCTCGACCGTCATCCTCGGCGTCATCGTCGCTGCGCTCGTGGTGGCGCTGGCGTTTGCACTTCTGCGTGGAGGCGACGACGACTCCTCCACCCGTGACGAGGCACTGGAGGCGGCCACGACCGCGGCAGTCGACCTCACGACGTACGACCACACCCACCTCGATCGCGACTTCGCCTGGGTCGAGGACGGTGCGACGGCATCGTTCGCCAAGGAGTACGAGGCGACGAACGAGCCGCTGCGCGACATCATCACCAAGCTCAAGGCCGACGCAGTCGGCACGGTTGTCGAGGCCGCGGCGACGGTCGAGGACGACAAGCACGTCACGGTGCTGCTGTTCGTCGACCAGACGATCACCAACGGCACGGATTCGAAGACGCGAACCGAACGCAACCGAGTCGTGATGTCGATGGTCAAGCGCGGAGGCGCCTGGCTCGTCGACGACGTAGAGCTCCGCTAGTGCGTTAGCGACCAGTCGCGGGTGCCTTCGAGCACGTCGGCGATCATCGTCCGGAAATGCGGGCAAGCCGTGATGTCGTGCGCCTTGCACTCAAAGGCGTGCACCGTCATCTCGCGGGATCGCTGCATGTCCTCCATGCGCCGGTCGAGGTCGGCGAGGTGTTCCTGGAGCACCGCGTGCCGCTTCGGCCCGTGATCGTCGTCGACCAGCACGGCGATCTGCTCGAGGCTCATACCGGCGGCTTTGCTTCGCAGAATGACCGCGATGCGTACGAGGTCGTCGTCGCCGTAGAGGCGCCGGTCCGCGCTGTCGCGTTGCGGATTGAGCAGCCCAACGGTCTCCCAGTGGCGCAGAACGTGGGTTTCGAGCCCAAATCGGGAGGCAGTTTCGCCGATCGAGCGCAGATTTGACTTCATGTTGACATTAACTCGCACGATGGACGCAACAGCAACTCCGAAGGAGAAATCATGCTTGACGCCATCGTCATCGGCGGGGGACCGGCGGGCCTACAGGCCACGCTCACCCTCGGCCGCATGCATCGCGACGTACTGCTCCTCGACTCCGGCACCTACCGCAATGCAGCGGTCGAGCACATGCAGAACTTCATCACCCACGACGGTCGCGACCCGGCAGAGCTGCGCCGGCTCGCCCGCAAGGACATCGCCGCGTACGACACAGTCGAGATCCGCGAGGTGACCGTCGACTCGGTACGTCGCGCGGGGAACGGCTTCGAGGTGATCGTCGGCGACGAGGTGCTCGCCACCCGCAAGATCGTGCTCGCCACCGGCGTACGCGACACGCTCCCGGACATCCCCGGCATCGCGGAGGCGTGGGGTCGCGAGATCGCCCACTGCCCGTACTGCCACGGTCACGAGTTCGCCGGTGAACGCGTCGCGATCCTCGGCACCGAGCGCGCCGAACACCTCACCGCACTGCTCGGCAACATCGCGAGCGAGCTGATCGTGCTCGATCAGGACTCCGTACGCGAGGTCGAGCGCACCAACTTCGGCCTTCGCATCACGCTCGACGACGAGACGATCGGGGTCGGCGGAATGTTCATCGCGACAGAGGTGTCTCAGCAGGCTCCGTTTGCCGAGCAGCTCAGTGTCGACCTGTATGAGTCCGGTTTCGTCGAGATCGACGCCATGGGCCGCACCAGCGTGCCCGGTGTCTTCGCGGCTGGCGACCTCGGGCACGTACCCGCGCTGCCCGGTCCGATGCCATCAGTGGCCACCGCCATCGCCTCGGGAGTCATCGC
>JAKFCR010000101.1:0-8638 GCA_036676545.1 Aeromicrobium sp.
CACCTCGCGGTTCAGGATCTTGGCTCGTCCTTCGGGCGTACGGGCTTTGAGCAGCTGCAGGATGATCGCGTAGCGCTCCGTACGACCGAGAGCTTCGAACGCGGCCTTGGCCTCCGGGTTCGCGTCCAGTGCCGCGATGAGGTCGGGAGGCGGTTCCGCCGTGGCCTGGGATTCGTACGCCGCGTCCCACCGGCCGTCGGCCTTGGCCTTCTCGACCTCGGCGATGCCGCCGGGTCGCATACGACCCGCGGCTGTCAGCACCTCGACCTTCTGTACGTTGACCTGCGACCACGAGCTCGTCGGCCGACGGGGGCAGTAGCGCTGCAGGAACGACACCTCGTCATTGCCCTTGCGCTGACCGTCGATCCACCCGTGCGTCAATGCCACGTCGAGTGCATCCGAGATCGAGATCGTCTCGAGGCCGGAGCCCTTCTTGGCTATGCGCAGCCACGCCTCCGTGTGGTCTTCCCGGTTCTGTTCGAGCCAGGCAGACCACGCGTCAGCGTCGGGGAAGTCGAGAACGTCCATGTCACTCATCGAGGACGGAGAGGTGCCAGCTGGATCAGCTGGTTGAAGCCGCAGCGATGCAGCTGTGCGAAGCGGCCCAGAGGTACGGCCTTGGACTCGGCCGCGACGAAAGACTTGAACGCCTTCGTGGCACCCGCGCGTGGGTAGGCCTCGATCACGTCAGTGCGAAACTGCTTCGACAGGTCGGGGGCGCGGAGGCCGATCAGGTCGTAGGCCGCGCCGGCCCCCACGTACACGCCAAGGGCGCCATCGTTCTCAACGGTGGCTCCGGCCGTGGGATGCACCGTGATGGCATCGCCCACCAGGTCACTTCTGGCAGCATCGACGCCTGCTTCGCTGGCACAGCGTGCGGCGCGCTCTGCGCTGCGGATCGCAAAGTCCTGGCCCTTCACGACCGAGTCGATGCCGTGGTCGTGCAGCAAGCTGCTGACGTAGAACAGCTCAGGATCGAGCTCGACCTTGTCGAGGGTTGCCAGGCCACTGCCGAACATCCAGGTCCGGTAGCCGTGCCCGATCACAGCGCTGCTCTGCTCGAACGCAGCCTCTTCGGCCTGTCGCGCGAAGATGCTGTCGGGCGGCGTGAAGGTGGAGGCCTCGAGTGCCTTGGCTGCGGCCGAGGTGCGCCCCGTGAGGAGCTTGATCCGCCCGGCGACGTACTCGGCCTGGCCCTTGATGATCTCGCGAAGCAGGATGCGGCGCTCTGACTTGGTCATGGCGCCCTGCGTACGGATGGTCCACGCGAGGCCGCCGAGGCGTTCCGGATCAGGATGGGACATGCGTCATGGTTTCACATGGGCAGCGGTACGAGGTCGTCTCGTTTGGACTGCCTCTTCTTGCTTGAGCCAAGCATCCATGAGAGCACAGCGGCGATCACGCAGAGTCCGGCGCCGCTGATCCACGCCAGCGTGTAGCTGCCCGTCTGGTCGCGGATCACGCCTGCGCCGAGAGCGGCACCGGCGGCTCCGAGCTGGTGGGCTGCGAAGACCCAGCCGAAGACGATCGTGCCCTGCTCGCCGAAGTACTCACGGCAGAGCGCAACGGTCGGCGGCACAGTCGCCACCCAGTCGAGCCCATAGATCACGACGAACATGACGATGCTCGGCCGCACACTCTGCGACAACAACAGGGGAAGCAGGAGGAGCCCGACCCCACGGAACAGGTAGTAGCCCGCGAGCAGCAGCCGTGGGTCGTACCGGTCGGTGAACCAGCCCGACGCGATCGTGCCGACGATGTCGAAGATGCCGACGACCGCGAGCAGTCCGGCCGCCGTGGTGGTCGACATGCCGTGATCGTGGGCGCCGGGGATGAAGTGGATGCCGACGAGCCCGTTCGTGGTTGCCCCGCAGATCGCGAAGGCAAGAGCCAGAGCCCAGAACGCCCGCGTACGGGACGCCTCACGCAGCGCGTCGATCGCGCGCTGTGCCGAACCGCCGGTCTCGCGTACGGGAGGCACCCAGTCAGCCGGAGCGCCGTACGGAGCGAGCTGCCGATCTTCGGGGAAGTCACCGATGAATCGAATGACAAGGGGTACGACAGCCAGTGCCGATCCGGCGATGACCAACGACGCCGTACGCCAGCCGACCTCGTTGGCGAGTGCTGCGACGATTGGCAGGAAGACGAGCTGGCCGGTTGCACCGCCTGCTGTGAGCACGCCCATCACCAGCCCGCGCCGCTCGACGAACCAGCGGTTGGCGATCGTGGCCGCGAACACCATTGCCATCGATCCGGTGCCGAGGCCGATCAGCACACCCCAGGTGATGAGCAGCTGGAACGACTCGGTCATGAAGACGGTCAGGCCGCTGCCGAGGGCGACCATGATCAGCGCGACCGTGGTGACCTTGCGGATCCCAAACTTGTCCATCAGCGCTGCCGCAAACGGAGCCGTGAGGCCGTAGAGCAGGAGGTTGATGCTCACGGCGAGAGACATGACGCTCGTCGACCAGCCGAATTCGTCGTGCAGCGGCACGAACAAAGCCCCGGGTGCAGCGCGGAATCCGGCCGCGCCGATCAGCGCAAGGAATGCGGCAGCGGCCACGAACCAAGCCGGGTGGATCCGCTGACGCGTCATGAAGTGATTCAACCCTGCGACAACTGCATATGTTCCGGTGCGGAAGGATTGGCGCCATGGATCTCCCCCTCGCCTGGTCGCTGCTGCTCATCGTCTCCGCCGTCTGGAGCTTCGTCATCTGGCCGCCGTTCCTGCGCCGCGTGCTCAAGGACGAGCGCTCGCGTGATGCCGAGGGCAAGGCCACGACGTTCCTCCGCGTGCACGTGATCCTGATCAGCACCTCGCTGGCCCTCGCCGCCGCGGTGGGCGTGCTCGGAATCCTCACGATCGCCTGAGTGTTGAACCAGCCATGAGCAACAGCATCGAGTTCAACGCCAGCGAACGTCGCTACGAGATTCACGTCAACGGCACGCTCGCAGGTTTCACCATGGCTTTGGTCGACGGTGACGTGGTGACGTTCCCGCACACGGTGGTCTTCGACGAGTTCGAAGGTCAGGGGCTGGCCAGCCAGCTGGTCACCGGCGCACTCGACGACGTACGCGCCCAGGGCAAGAAGGTCATCGCCACGTGCCCGTACGTGAAGCGCTTCATCGAGAAGCACACCAAGTACGCGGACTTGCTCCTCTGAGTCTTGGCTCACACGCTCAGGATTCGTTGGCCGGGGCGCTCGACTGCTAGTATGTGAATACGTGAACGCGCTGGTCTCAGCGCTGTTCTGCCCGGCGAAGTAGCGCGATCCCGCGCGAAATAGACATTCGGGCAATCTTTCCGAAACGTCTGTGAGTACTTCTCTGTGAGCAACACCTCTGCTGTCAGCCCTGCGCTGACCACCTTCTCCTCCCTCAACCTTCCTGCCTCGCTGGTCTCGACACTCGCGCGCCAGGACATCGTCAACCCCAGCCCGGTCCAGTCCGCGGTGATCCCCGACGCGCTCGCGGGACGCAACGTTCTTGGCCGGGCGCGCACGGGTTCGGGCAAGACCCTGGCCTTCGGCCTGCCGGTCCTCGTCCGCCTCGCCGGTCGCACCAGCCGCTCCAAGGCTCCGCGCGCCCTGATCCTGCTGCCTACTCGTGAGCTCGCGACCCAGGTGCGTACGGCCATGGAGCCGCTCGCACAGAAGATGGGCCTGCGCCTGACCACCGTCTACGGCGGAGTCCCGATCAACAAGCAGATCACCACGCTTCGCAATGGCGTCGACGTTGTCATCGCCACCCCGGGTCGCCTGACCGACCTGCTCGATCGTCGTTGCATCTCGCTTGATGACATCGAGGTGACCGTCCTCGACGAGGCCGACCACCTGTGCGACCTCGGCTTCTTCAAGCCGATCGACGCGATCCTCGCCAAGACGCCGCCCAACAGCCAGCGTCTGCTGCTGTCGGCGACGCTCGACGGTGACGTCAACAAGCTCGTCAAGCGCCACCTGCCGCAGCACGTCCTCCACGAGGTCGACTCGGCTGACAGCCACGTCGACACGATGGAGCACCACGTCCTCGTCAGTGCGGCTACTGAGAAGTCCAAGACGGCATTCGATCTGCTCCGCGCCAACCCGCGCAGCATCGTCTTCACCCGTACGCGTCGCGGTGCCATGCGCCTCGCGAAGCAGCTCACGATGAACGGCATCGAAGCCGTCGACATGCACGGTGACCTCTCGCAGCGCCACCGTGAGCGCAACCTCGCGGCCTTCAGCAGCGGCAAGGCCAGCGTCATCGTCGCCACCGACGTCGCCGCTCGCGGCATCCACGTCGATGGCATCGGCCTGGTCGTCCACTACGACGCACCTGCCGAGCACAAGGCCTACCAGCACCGTTCGGGCCGTACGGCTCGTGCGGGAGAGTCCGGCGCCGTCGTCACGATGACGACGCCCGAGGCCCTGCGCGATGTCATGGCCCTGCAGAACAAGGCGGGCGTCACTGCTCGCCACCACGAGGCTCGTACGGCTCCGTCGCCGATGACGGTCGCCAACCTGTCGGGTGCCGGTACGGATGCTCCGCACCCGTCCTCGGTACGCGCCGGCGCACGCACTGCCACCAACAACGGTGGCAACCGCGGCAACGGTGGCGGAGGTCGCCCGCAGGGCGGATTCCGCGGCAACGGTGGCGGTCGTCCCAGCGGCAACGGCAACGGCCAGCGTCGTCGTGGCGGATCGTCCGGCGGTTCGTCGGGCGGACGCAACCGCAGCTACGCCAGCTAGACCTCAGCATCACGATCGACGCCACCTCCGGTATTCCCGAGGGTGGCGCCGTCGTTGGAGACGGTGCGAGGCGCACGTTTTACTCGGTCGGGCTCAACGCCCGGCGGATGCGATGTTCCCGACGACCGTTGCAGCAATCGCTAGCCATATTGCCCAGCTCGTGATGTTGTTTCGAAACATCACCGGCGCCGAGCGCTTCGCTCCGGCGAACCAACGCTTTGCTGCGGACATGCGGGGTTGAGGTTGAAATTCACGCTTCGGTCGGGGCATGTGCTTTTTCGCGTCAACACACTTGTCCAAACCTGCGACGACCTTCTCGCCCTCGATCCAGTCCGAGGGCTCAATGCCGATTGACCATCCGTCAGCGTTGAGTAGGGTACCGACCGCCGTCCTCGTAAGTGATCATTCCTTCGACATCGTGGAAGTACATGGATCGCGCGTACCCACCTGACGAGATCTCGACTTCTCTGTCACTGAAGTGGAGCTCGTCGGGCACTGCTGGCCAGTCCCTGTGCCGGAATCGTGCTCCTGGGGATCGCGGCCACCGCGTTGGCGCCGTGAGCGTTTCCCAGCCTTCAGGGACGGTGGCTGAGCCAGGTAAGCCGACCAGGAGGGATTCAGTGAATGCCCACACATCTGATTGAAGTGAGAAGGCACTGATTTCGCGGGTCTCTGTTTCTATCTGCTCGAAGGTTTTCGGCTCCTCGCCGTCGAGCACGTAGCTCGCGGCCGCGTAAGCCAGACCAACGACGTTGTACGGATCGTGCAGCGCTTGGATGCGTTGCTCGACGGCATCCTTGATGGTTTCGGCCGGTAGGCCGGTATCCCGAATCTCCTTGATCATGCGAGCGATCTCTTCAGAGACTTCTACGTGCATCTTGGCTGTGACGTCGGATCCAGCCATGGCGACGGCATGTTCGGAGTCAACCGGTTGGTATGTGGACCAGGGCGCGTATGCGGCGCCTGCATCCTCGCGGAGACGTTCGTGGAGCATCCGTTCAAGCACGTACGGCAAGAACAGGGCGCCCATGGAACGCTTGACGACTCCGCTCATGACCACGCCTGCATCGTCTTGATATGCGGCCGGGAGCTTGTCGTTGCAAGGGACCGCGGGGGAGGGCGGTAGTCGTTCACCATCACGCAGGGCAAGAGAGAACTCAGGGGGCGGTGGGCCGTCGAGTACGAGGACTGCGTTGCCTCGTGTGAACACGCGGTGTGCTCGCTGCTCGAGCCCGTCCGCCGTCGCCCGCCCAATTCCAAGCTCGTCCAGGTTCGTCAGGCCAGGGCCCCGAGCTCCGTACCGCCATCCGAACGCGCGAAGCGCCGGACCTCCCCTCGTGGATCCTTCGGCAGCGAGGACGTCACGCTCATGCTCGAATCGGGAGAGATCCGGGGACTGGAGCCATTTGCTCAGCGCCGCGAAATGCTCGGCAACCTTCAGAGCGGGCCCGTGGGCGTCGAACGTGGTTTCGAGAAAGCTGACAGAGCCATTGATGCTCAGCGATCCGCCGCCACGACCGTGGAGAGCAATGTGTTCTAGGAGGTGGAGCCAGCCAGACTCGCTGAGCGACTCATCCGCCTGACCTTGGCGGAACATGAGCGACGCGCGAAGCGTGGGTCGATTCGAGTCGACCCAAAAACAGCGCACGCCGTCGATCTCGGTCTCGTGCAGTTCTGTCATCCCTGGGCCCCCGATCAGTCCGCAACTGTCGCAAGACCTCGATGGAGCCTAATCGCGACAGAGAGCACCCATGTGCGGAATGGTCGACATCGTCAAGGATCCCTCGACGGGAGCGAGTCCTGTTTGCCCGCTCGGGCACCATTGGGGGTATGAGGCGCGCCCTCGTATCGCTCGCTGTCATCGCTGCGCTCGGCACTGCCGGGTGCACGGAGGGTGAGCCGCGCGCAGATCCTGCGCCGACCCAGACGAAGGCGTCACCGACCCCCAGCCCGACTCCGACATATGACGAGCACTCGCTGCCGGCGATGTTCGACGACGAGATCACCGGCGGGGATCTCCGGCGGGTCGGACAGCGAGAGAACTTTGGCGCGTACACCCGTCAAGAAGTCCGCTATCGCAGTGGCGACCTGACGATCTCCGGGTTGTTGCTGGTTCCCGACGGCAGGGGCCCGCACCCGGCAGTGGTTCTCAACCACGGCTACATCGAGCCCGGGGCGTACACGAACGGTCAGGGGATGCCGCGAGAGCAGGACTACCTGGCTCGTGCGGGTTACGTCGTGCTGCACACCGACTATCGCGGTCACGCCGGGTCCGACGATGTCAGCCGGCTCGAGCTCGAACTTCGGCTCGGCTACGCGCGGGATGCGATCGCGGCCGTCAAGGCGCTCAAGGAGCTGCCGGAGGTCGACCCCGACAAGATCGGGATGCTGGGCCGGTCGATGGGCGGTGGCGTCACGATGAACGCTCTGGTCGCCGAGCCCGACATCGTCAAGGCCGCGGTGGTGCATTCGTCAGTCAGCAGCCGGTTCGTCGACAACTATCGACAATGGACCGTGCCCAACCGTTCGGAGGCTGGACGCACCATCGTCAAGCGTTGGGGAGACATCAAGGCGAACCCGACTTTCTGGAGAGACCTCTCGGCGCGGACGTACGCAGACCGCATCGAGGCAGATGTGCTGATGATCCATGGCGCTTTGGACGAGAGCTGCCCAATCAAGTGGGCCCGCGCCACCGACCGCGCCTTCTCGCGTGCCGGTGTCGACCATGAGCTCGTCGTGTACGACAACGAGGGACATACCTTCGCCGGCCAATGGGCCGACAAGATGCGCCGAACCGTTGATTTCCTTGACGAGCGACTAGGGGTCTGACGTCCGGGACCGATGCGAGAGTGGGTGCATGAAGCTCTATGCCGACACTCCTGCTCGCCGCACCCGTCAGATCGTCTCCGACGTCTGGATGCTGTTCTGGATCGTCCTGTGGATCTGGATCGGAGTGAAGATCGACGACCTCGTCATGAACCTCGCCGTCCCGGGGCGCAAGCTTGCCGAGGCCGGTGACGGCTTCGAGGGCGGGCTGCTCGACGCAGGCGACAAAGTGGCCGACGTGCCGTTGATCGGCGAAAACATCCGCACGCCGTTCGAGAAGGCCAGCGAGGCTGGCGGTGCTTTGCGCGGAGCGGGAGAGGCGCAAGTCGATGCCGTCGACAAGCTGGCGACCTTCCTGGGAGTCACGATCGCGGTGATGCCGATCCTGATCCTGCTGGTCCTCTGGGCGCCCATCCGAATCCGGTTCATCCGTCAGGCGACCAGTGCGCAGAAGTTCATCGACGCGGCACCAGATCTGGACCTGTTCGCGCTGCGTGCGCTCGCCCGCCAGCCCATGACCGAGCTCGCTCGCGTACACGACGATCCTTCGGGAATGTGGCGCGCGAAGGACCCCGCCGTCGTACGTGCCCTGGCTGCGTTGGAGCTGAAGGAGACCGGGCTCCGGCCGCCACCGCTGCCCGCCTAGGTTGGGCCGCATGGACGTTCTCATCCAACCGGACCGCATCGATTCGGCCAGACAAGTTGTCCTCGACGTGCGCTGGAAGCTCGGCGGACCTCCAGGGCATGCCGAATACCTGAAGGGTCACATCCCTGGTGCTGTGTTCGTTGAGCTCGACACCGAGCTGGCTGCTCACGGCGAACCGGAGGACGGGCGGCATCCGCTGCCCGAGCCCGCTGACTTCCAGGCCGCAGCGCAGCGATGGGGTATCCATGCCGGTGACACGGTCGTCGCCTACGACGACAACGGAGGACTCGCCGCGGCGCGAGTGTGGTGGTTGCTGCGTTGGGCCGGGTTCGAGAACGTACGGCTGCTCGACGGCGGCCTTGCGGCATGGGTCGCTGCCGGCGGAGAGCTGGAAACCATCGACGTACGACCGCAGCCCGGCGACGTGGTGCTCTCGAGT
>JAKFCR010000102.1:0-4228 GCA_036676545.1 Aeromicrobium sp.
CTGGCTCTGCCCCGGACTCGAGCAGCCCGAGGGCGGAGGCTCGTTCACTCTCGGCTTCCGCGGCGGCGTGATGGTCGACTCGGACGGTCGCCGCTACGCCAACGAGAGCCTTCCGTACGACCAGTTCGGCATCCAGATGGCCGGAGCGCCCAACCGCATCCCGTCGCATTTCGTGTTCGACTCCCGCGAGGGCGGCGGCTTGCCGGCCATCGCCATGCCCGAGGGCGATCCGGCCGAGCACCTCACGGCCGGCACCTGGGTCCGGGCCGACACCATCGCCGAGCTGGCAGACAAACTCGGACTCACGGATCTGCCTGAGACCGTCGAGCGTTTCAACAAGTTTGCCGAGAACGGTGTGGACGAAGACTTCGGCCGTGGCGCCGACGAGTACGACAACTTCTTCACCGGTGGCGCGACGCTCATACCGCTCGAGACACCGCCGTACATCGCAGCACGCTTCGTGCTCTCCGACCTGGGCACCAAGGGCGGGATGGTGATCGACGAGCACGGACGCGTCGTCCGTACCGACGGTGACCCCATCCCGGGGTTGTATGCCACGAGCAACAGCGCAGCGTCGATCTTCGGCCCGTTCTACCCCGGCCCTGGCGCTCCATTGGGCCAAGCCCTGGTGTTCGCATCGCGCGCGGTCCAGCACATCGTCGAGGAGAAGGCATGACCAAGAACGCCTCGCTCATCAGGGTCCTGATCGCGTACGTCATCGCCTTCGCCGCCGCTGGAGCCTGGCTCGCCTGGGGCCCCAGCACCGACAAGCTCTGGCTCGACACCCTTATCGCCGACGTGGTCGCGACCGTGGTCATCTTCGTCTTCAGCCGCGTCTACAAGAACTCCAGCTTCTACGACGCCTATTGGAGCGTTATCCCGCCGGCGATCTTCATTTATTGGTGGATCGAGACAGAGGCCGAAGGTGCGCGCCTCTGGCTGGTCCTAATGGTCATCTCTGCGTGGGCGATACGCCTGACGGGCAACTGGATCTTCAACTGGCCGGGCATGCACCACGAGGACTGGCGCTACCCCATGCTCAAGGAGCAGGCCGGCAAGTCCGAAGCCATCGTCGACTTCGCCGGGATCCACTTCTTCCCGACCCTGGTCGTCTTCGCTGCGCTGACGCCGACGTACGTGGTGGTCACCAACACCGGGCGAGAAGTCGGCTGGCTCGACATCGTCGCCACGATCGTCGGCCTCGGTGCAGTCGCGATCGAGTTCATAGCGGACCTCCAGCTCTATCGGTTCGTCCAGAACCGCACCCCGGGCCAGGTCATGGACATCGGTATGTGGGGATGGTCGCGCCACCCCAACTACTTCGGCGAGGTCAGCTTCTGGGTGTCGCTCGCGCTCTTCGGCCTGGCGGCATCGCCTGACGACGCGTGGTGGATCTTCGGCGGCGCCATCGCCATGCTCGCAATGTTCATGTTCGCCAGCATCCCGATGATGGAGAAGCGAAGCCTCGAACGCCGACCGGACTATCAAGACGTGATCGACCGAGTCTCCGTCTTCCTGCCGCTCCCGCCGAAGGCCAAGCGTTGACCAAGCCCCGGATCGTCGTCGCAGGGCTGGGTGACAGCGGCCTGCTGACAGCGATCAACCTGGCCGCAGATGCCGATGTCATCGGCATCTCGACCAAGCCCGGCATGGTGAGCAGTCAGGAGCTGGGTATGCGCCTGGCACGTCCTGACGAGTGGCAGAGGCAGTACCGCTTCCCGTTCGACCGCTTCAAGAAGCTCGACCCGGCGCGGATCATCCACGGCACCGCCACGGATCTCGACCTCGAACGCCGCGCAGTCACCATCAAGGATGCCGACGGTGAGACGCAGGTCGAGTCATACGACGTACTCGTCATCGCGACCGGCGTGACCAACGGGTTCTGGCGCCGACCCGACGTACAGACTCCCGAGGACGTCGACGGCGTACTTCGCACGGCACACGAGACTCTCGCGGCTGCTGGCTCGATCGCTGTCGTCGGTGGCGGCGCAGCGGCAGTCAGCAGCGCAGCCAACCTCGCGCTGGCATGGCCCGACAAACAGGTCAAGCTGTTCTTCCCCGGCGAAGCCGCACTCCCTCATCACCACCGGGATGTGTGGAAGGCCGTGAGCTCCCTGCTCCGCGAGCGCGGCGTCGGCATCAACGCGGGTCATCGCGCCGTCATCCCTGCCGGGTTCGACTGCGACGAGATCACCCACGATCCGATCGAGTGGAGCACCGGCCAGCCTCCCACGTCCGCTGAGGCGGTCGTCTGGGCCATCGGACGCGTGCGGCCCAACTCCGACTGGCTTCCACGCGAGCTGCTCGACGATGGCGGCTTCGTACGCGTGAACGCCGACCTCCAGGTTGCGGGTTTTTCGGGGGTGTTCGCCATCGGCGACATCGCCGCCACCGACCCACTGCGTACGTCGGCACGCAACCGCGCCGACAAGATCCTCGGACAGAACATCCGGGCACACCTCGCTGGTCGGGCGCTGAAGCCGTACAAGCCACCTCGTCGCCGCTGGGGTTCCGTGCTCGGGACGCAGCCGAACGGGCTGACCGTCTACGCACCCAACGGCAAGGGATTCCGCTTCCCGACCTGGTCCAACAACGCCCTGCTCCAACCGCTCATCGTCAAACGCGGCATCTACCGCGGCATAAGAAGCACACCCTCGAAGGAGAAATCATGATCACCTCGGACGCCATCATCTGGAACGCTCCCAACGACCCGCACCCGGCGCGCGAGGCATCGCAGCGCTCCTACTCCGCCGTCGCCAAGGGCGACCTCGCCGAGTGGCTCACGGTGTACGCCGAGGATGCCGTGCTCGAGGATCCGGTCGGTCCGTCGATGTTCGACCCAGAGGGCAAGGGCCACCACGGACACGCCGGCATCTCGGCGTTCTGGGAGCTCGCGATCGCCTCGATCGACACGTTCGAGTTCCTGATCACCGACTCGTTCGCGAACCCCGGAAGCAACACCTGCGCCAACATCGGCAGCATCAAGACCTCGTTCGCGGACGGCTCGCACACCACGACCGACCTGATAATGGTCTACGTCATCAACGACGACGGCCGCGTCGCGTCGATGAAGGCGTTCTGGGAGCCCGAGCGCACCATGGCGAGCTTCACCTCGGCCTAAACGTCGACGGAAGGGCTTGCAGGCAAAACTAGAACGTGTTTCACTTTCTCCCGTGACTGAACTAGGAACGCTTCACGCCCCGCTCAAAGTCGAATTCGACTACACCCGTTCCCTCGGCCCCACGCTCTCTGGATTCATGACCGGCCTCAAGCGCCGTCAGATCCTCGGCGGCGTGCTGTCCGACGGAACCGTTGCGGTCCCGCCGCCCGAGTACGACGGCACGACCTTCGACCCGATCACCGAGCTCCGGCCGGTCGCCGATGTCGGCGTCGTCCAGAGCTGGGCCTGGGTCCCCGAGCCCGTACCCGGTCAGCCCCTCGACAAGCCGTTCGCGTTCGCGCAGATCGTGCTCGACGGCGCTGACCGCCCGCTGCTGCACGCGGTCGCGGTCGACTCCTCGGCCGACATCCAGACCGGTATGCGCGTGCGCGCCGTCTGGGCCGACGAGACCACCGGCGTCATCACCGACATCCGCTGGTTCGAGGCGGAGGGCGACGAAGCCGCAACGGTTCCCGGTCCCGAGGGCGACGCAGTCGAGGGCATCATCGCCCCGGTCAAGCTCGCGTACGACTACGCCGCCTCGCCTGAAGAGTCGAAGTTCTTCCGCGGCCTCGCCGATGGCAAGCTCATCGGTCAGCGTTGCCCGGTCTGCGAGAAGGTCTACGTTCCCCCGCGCGGCGCCTGCCCCGTCGACGGCGTACCGACCACAGACGAGGTCGAGGTCGCCGACCACGGCACCGTCACCACGTTCTGCATCGTCAACGTGCCGTTCACCGGCCAGCAGATCCCGATCCCCTACGTCTCCGCCTACGTGCTGCTTGACGGCGCCGACATCGCGTTCCTGCACCTCATCCTCGGCATCGAAGCCGCGGACGTACGCATGGGCCTTCGGGTCAAGGCTGTCTGGAAGCCCCGAGACGAGTGGGGCACCACGATCGCCAACATCAGCCACTTCGAGCCGACGGGTGAGCCCGACGCCGACTACGAGACCTACAAGGTGCACCTGTGAGAGAGCGTCAGCGAACGAACCATGAAGCAGCAATCATGCCGGTGCGTCCGTACCGTGCCTTTCCTACGGACGTGACGGCATGACGAGAGATGTAGCGA
>JAKFCR010000103.1:0-6748 GCA_036676545.1 Aeromicrobium sp.
CGCGAGCGTGTAGCGGGCCACTCCGGTCACCTCCATGGCCATCGTCCAGGTCAACCGGCAGCCGGTGGGGGTCTCCACGACGTCGTACCGCTCCGCGAACGCCTTGATCCGCTTCTCGGACGCCTCGTTGAAGCGGAACGCCATCGTGGTGTGCTCGTCCCAGGCGATGAACTCCTCCGATCCGAGCAGCCCACCTCTCATCGACACCAGGCGCTTGGTGCCGACGCCGCGCGGCTCCGGCGTGGTCCACTCGACGTTCGTGATGGCCTTGGCCCAGTGCGGCCACGACTCGGCATCTGCCAGCACCTCGAACAGCTGCTCGGGCGTGATGTTGAGGTCGACCGAGTTGACGAACCTGTTGGGAGCGGAATCAATGAAGTCGAGGCCGACGTGATCGCACGGGTGCAGGTCTGCAGTCATGTCAGCAGATTAGGGGTCGACAACCGTGACCGGCTCGCGGGCCTAGATTTCCAACGTCAACGCGGCGCCAACTGCTGCTCCAGTGCCTCCGACCACGCAGAGGCGCCGAGCTCGGCGAATACTGCTCGGGCGGCGTCGAACAAGGGGGCAGCCTCGTCTGGGCGCCCCTGACCCATGAGCCACGTACCCAGGTCGACCTGTGTCCTGGCCGTGTACGGCATTGCTCCCCACGTCTCGAACCCGGCGATCGCCTCACGCAGGGTCGACTCGACAACCTCGGCGGGTTCGCCGTCTCGGATGGCTAGGAGACCTGCGACTCGCTTGCGATGGATCCGCACACCGTCGGGGTCGGGGCGGCCCGACTCGCTTTCGATGAGGCTGATCAGAGTCTCGACCGCCGCATTGTCACCGTTCTCAAGTGCAGTCTCAACGGCGGTGGGCCACATGTGACAGAGGTCGTCCCAGGTTCCGGAAATCTCATACATCTTCTCGTTGGCGAACACACCCAGTCGCACAGCGGCATCGAGATCACCGCGCTGCCTTGCATCGATCGCCTCGGCGAAGGCCTTCCAGGCCAGGTCAGACGAGTCATCACTCGCAAGCGCAACCTCGGTGGGCCATGTCAACGTCCACGGCATGCCGCGCGCCACACTCATGGCGCCCTCTATCGCGGATGAGGCTGGGACCGTTGAAAGCTCCTCGCGCAATACTCCACTCTTGAGCATCTCGTCAGCCTCCGCCCACCTGCCACTGGTCCAGAGCGCGATGATCAGGTTGACCTGCGAGTAGCCGAGCCAGATGGCGACACCGGTCTCGGTGGCCACCGAGACGGCCTCGTGCCCTATGTCGACCGCCTTGTCGAGATCGTCGAGCATCCTGCTCGCGGTGAGGTTGAGAAGCGCCCGCGAAAGAGAGCCCGGCTGATGGTTGACTCGCGACATCTCCGCGGCCGCTTCCAGGAGCACGCGGGCCAACGAGATGGCACCCACCGTGCCGTAGTGGATGCTGAGCCCTGTGAAGCAGTTGGCCACCTCCCCAAGGTCGCCCACCTTCTCGGCCAGCTTGATCCTCCTCTCGAGAAGATCCCGGTTGTTGATCCCCATGCGCGAGTTTGCGGAGCTCATCGCCCTGGTCAAAGCCAGCTGGGCGACGTCCGCGTCCCGACGTTCCGAGACTGCGTCCCAGTGGGGTTGGGCAACCGCCAGTGCCTGCGCGTTGTCACCCAGGAACCCAAGTGCGATCGACTGCGCAGCCGCTGCATAGCCCGCATCGACGACATCGCCTCGACCCTCGAACAAGTTGACAGCCTGGATCGCGTGGTCGATGGCCTCTTGGTACTCCCCCGTGTCGATGAGAGCGAACGCCAGGTCGCGTTCGAGATCTGCACGGCTGTCGGTGTCACCGGCGAGTGCAATAGCTCCGCTGATATGAGCTGCAGCCTCCTTGGGCGACCCCAGGGCCTGGGCGCGACTGGCGGCCTTCTCCAGATGCTCGATGGCAGCGAGCTTGAGCGTTTCCACATCGGGATCTGATGGCACCGCGTCGATCGCTTCGAGGTAGTGCTGAGCAAGAATTGGGTCCAGATCGGCCCCGGGTGCCCCGTCGGCCACGTACTGACCGATGACGGCGAGGTGACTCGCCTTGCGGTCCCGGCGCGACAAGGTCGCGTAGGCAACTTGTGGCAAGACCGATTGGACGAACTTGAACTGCCCGAGCTCGGCACTCTGCCTGCTCGCCTCTTGGCGCAGGATTTGCTGGCGCACCAAGCTCGCCAACACGTCGTCGATGTCTGAGATGTCGGGGCAAAGGCCAGTGATCGCGTCCCGCTTGAACGAGCCCCCCAAGACGCTCGCCTGATCAACGACCCTTCTCTGAACATCCGACAGGGTGTCGAGCCGTGCGGCGATCAACGCCTGCAGGGAAGCTGGAGCGCCGATGGAGTCCAAGTCGAGTGCCGTCGGGTCGGCCAGCACATACTGGCCGCCGCGAGGCACTATCAGGTCACGGTCGATCAGGGATCGGACCGTTTCCACGGCGAACAGCGGCACCCCCTCGGACCGTTCGACCAAGGCGCTCCGGATGTCGTCGGGAAGACCAGCTACCAGCCCACCGAGCAGCTCGGAGATGTCTTGGTCATCGAGCTCGGGAAGATGGAGGACAGTCGCCTTGCGGTTCGTCGCAAGGGCTGGGTGGTTCTCCAACAAACCGGGTCTGGTCAGCAGAACTACGAAGCACGGGAACGAGGCGACGAGCAAGAGATGCTCGACGAAGAGCAGCAGTCCCTCATCAGCATGCTGGGCGTCGTCTATGACGAGGACGACCGGATTCTCGCCCTGTCCGGTGCGCTCGAGGAAGGTCGTCCACGCGGCGAAGAGGTCCTCGCGAGGGAAGGTGCCGACGGACCCGATGCCGAGCAGGACGCCGAGCCTGGGCCGCAGCCAGGATCGCTCGTCCACGTCGGGCACATAGGTCCCAAGACCGGACTCGAGGAGTGTGCCGGGATCGTCGTTGCCGTCTTCGGCTACCGCTCCAAGGCGACCCCGAATTGCCTCGGCTAGAGCGAAGAAGGCGACACCTTCGCCGTATGCGACACAGCGTCCGCTGTGCCACATGACATTGGTGGAGAGGCCGTCAATATATTTTTCGAACTCCCAGGCAAGTCTGGACTTCCCGACCCCGGGTTCGCCGTCGATCACCAGCAGCGAAGCCTTCTTGTTCTCGTCGGCTGAGTGGAACAGCTCCTTGAAGAGGCGCAGCTCTCGATCCCGACCCACCAGCGGCGCCTCAAGTCCATCGGCGCGCTGGGCTCCACGCATCGCCGCCACGACTGCCCGAACCGACCACAGCGGCATCGGGTCAGCCTTGCCCTTCATCTGATGGCTGCCGACGTCGACAAAGGTGATCGCTGACGTGGTCAGGAGCCGTGTTGTCTCATCCACCCAGACCTGTCCGGGTTCGGCGGCGGTCTGGACCCTCGAGGCGGTGTTGACGACATCGCCGGCCACCATCCCTTGGTGGTCTGCACCAATCGTCACTGCCACTTCGCCGGTAACGATGCCTACCCTCATGGCGAGCTCCGGCACTCCCAGTTCCTCGCCGATCGCTGCCACCTTGTTGACCAGCTCGAGTCCGGCTCTGACGGCTCGCTCGGCGTCGTCCTCGTGGGCGGTTGGTACGCCCCATACGGCCATCACCGCGTCGCCAATGAACTTCTCGACCGTTCCGCCGTACCGGCCGACGATCAGGCTGGACTCCTCGAAATAGCGTGACAGCAGCTCTCGTACGTCCTCCTGGTCGCGTGCCTCAGACAGCGAGGTGAAGCCGACCAAGTCTCCGAACAGGACGCTCGTGACGCGACGCGCCGCGGAGGGAGGAGCGTAGGCCGGAACATTCGCGACTGCGGTCACCTCGGTCTGGGTGGCTCCGCACGCGCTGCAGAATTTGGCGCCGGGGACGACCGTTTCGCCGCAGGAGCCACACGCCGGTGGTGCAACTGCAGACCCACACTCGTGGCAGAAGCGGGCACCATCGACCTGGTCCGTGCCGCACGATGAGCACGTCATGGCGGCCATCAGACTGTCAGCCTGCGCGTGACGATGTCATCAGCTGCCAGGAATGAGTCCCGTTCACCGTTTACGGCTGCGAGGAACGCTTCCCTGCTGAGACTCTGGAGCACGGTGTCCTCGACTGCGGTCACTGTCGCGGTGCGTGGCACATCTCGCAGCAAGCCGATCTCGCCGAAGAACTCGCCCGGACCTTCTCGCCTGAGCACCACGCCGCCCTGGGTCACCTCGACGAGTCCCGAGTCGATGATGAAGAAGCGATCGGACTCGTCGCCCTCTCGCAACACGACCTCGCCCGCAACCACTGGCACCCGGATCAGGTCGCGAGCAAGACTCTCGACGACGGCCGAGCTGAGCGGTGTGAAGATCGAGATCCTCCGAAGAAGGTCGAGCCCGGCAGGTGCGGTCAACCGAGCATCTAGGCTACGCATCCGCGGCAATAGTGGGAGCGCCAGAACCGTGACCCCCACTCCAACGACGCCCACTGCCGTTCTCAGACCCCAGAGGTTCAGGAACACAGGCATCACGAACGCACCCAGTGCCATAGAGCCGATGAGGCAGGCCTCAAGTGAGCCGAACACACGTCCAAGCACCTCATCTGGGGTCACTCGCTGGACGATCGTGTCGAAGTTGACGTCGACCATCGGGTTGGCCAGGCCGAGAAGGATGACGGCGGCGAACACCGCGGCCGGCGTCGGCCATACGGTCACCAGCAGAAGC
Organism: Aeromicrobium sp.; assembly: GCA_036676545.1. GTDB lineage: Bacteria > Actinomycetota > Actinomycetes > Propionibacteriales > Nocardioidaceae > Aeromicrobium. Next base: position 4,704 of record JAKFCR010000103.1, read on the forward strand.
GGCAGCGCCCAGAGCACAACCCCGATTGTCAGGTCCTGTGCGAGGTGATTCCTGGCTGCTCTCGAGATGGCGAACAGTCCTCCAACGATGGCGCCGACACCGAGCGTCGAATCGAGATAGCCCAACCCGTGAGCACCCGTGCCGAGTATGTCGACAGCCATGACCAAGAAGATCACGGCGGAGGCGCCGGCCACGATGGTTTGGGCTGAGACGAGCCATGCCACCACCACGAGGTCGCGATTGCCTGCGATGCTTCGGAATCCGCCTGTCACCTCGGACAGGAAGCTCTCCTTGTCGGGCTCATCGGCGCCCTCTGAGTCTTCTTTCGGTCCGTCTTCAGGCCTTTCCGGAACCCTGATGCCCAGTACGGCAGTCGTCGACCACAAGAAGGTGAGGGCGTTGAACGCGAAAACCGTCTGAACGTTGGTGGCTGCGATCAACAGCGCCCCGATCGCCGGGCCGATGAAAAAGGCCAAGCTCTCGATGGTGCTTGACGTGCCGTTCGACGCGGTCAGCTCTTCGGGGGTGGTGGCCAGCGACGGCATCAAGGCTCGCTGCGCGGCGCGGAAAGGGGTTCCCATCAGTGAGGTCAAGGTCGCCAGGATGAAAATGGGAGCCGCCGGTGTCTCAAGCACGAGACACATGACTGCGGCACCGACCAGTGAAGCCCGGGCGAGGTCGGCAACGATCATCACCCTCTTGCGCGGGAATCGGTCTGCAAAAGTTGCACTGAGCGGCGCGGTGAAGGCCATCAGTCCGAGGCGGATACCCGTCCAGACGCCGACAGCGGTGACTCCACCGACGCCGTAGGCCCACACGGCGACCGCGGTGGCATACGCCCAGTCCCCGATCATCGATCCCACGAGTGCAATCTGGACGCGCCTCAGCGCCGGGTTTCGAAAGACCGACGCGATGGACGTGCCTGTCTCCCGCATCGATGACATGGCTGTTCCCACGAAGCCCTTGGGAGACTGGACTTCATCGCCTACTGCGTCCTTCGGATCAGTCGCTGTCATGTCCGCACCCCTGTGAGTCACACAGAATGATCTTCAGGTTTTGACAATAGGTGAGTTCAGGACGCTGCGAGACGCATTTGCATGGTTCAGATCAGTGACGCAGCGGCCGACTCAGGGGTCCGTTGTCTTGGCGCTCTCGCGCGCCCATATCTCCTGAGCCTTGAGCGTCATCGGGCCTGGTGCCGGGAGCTCGCGATCGTCGACCTGGGAGATCGCCTGTACGTCGCGCGTCGTGCCGACCAGGATCACCTCGTCAGCCTCCTGAAGAACCTCGATCGGAGCGTCGCGCTCGACGATGTCAAGCTCTCCCGCACACCATTCGAGGACCAGAGCCCGGGTGACGCCAGCAAGCGGGCCCGCCTCGAGAGTCGGAGTGACGAGCTGGTCCCCGACGACGTACATGATGTTCGACCCGGTGCCCTCGCACAGCTGACCTGCAGTGTTGGGCATGACCGCCTCGGACGCACCCCTCGCGAGTGCGTACTCGACCATGAGTGCGTTCTCCGCGTACGAGGTCGTCTTGAGCCCAGCCAGTGCGCCTCGCTCATTGCGCGGCCACGGAGCGGTCGCGATCTTGCTGACCGACGGCGGGCGGTCGCACGGCTCAGTGATGACCGTCTGGGTGAGCCCTGACGAACCACGTGGCGAACCGAGCGGACCGGGTCCTGAGGTCACCGTCACGCGTATTCGGCCGAACGGCAGTTCCTGCCCTGCCATCGTTGCCTCGACACCTTCGCGTATCGCGGGGATGTCGGGCCTCCCGATGCCGAGACCCTCGGCGGACCGTACGAGTCGGTCCAGATGACGCGTCAACGCGAACGGTTGACCTGCCTCGATCTTGATCGTCTCGAAGACTCCGTCGCCCACAATCATCCCGTGATCGAGAGCACTGATCGACGGTTCGTCCGGGGATCCCAGCAACTGGCCGTTCAACCATGTCTTCATGCTTCAAAACTAGCGAACCCGGTTTGGGTTCGCCCCCGCTCATCCGCTAAAGTCTGGGGTCGCCTCAGTTTGAAAGAAGTTCTG
>JAKFCR010000104.1:0-17556 GCA_036676545.1 Aeromicrobium sp.
CCTACACCGACCGTCTCGATCAGCACGACATCGAATCCGGCCGCCTCGAGGACCGTCATGGCCTGGCTGGTCGCACGCGCCACACCGCCGAGGGTGCCGGCGCTCGGCGAGGGACGGATGAACGCATTGGGATTGACCGCGAGCCTGGCCATACGGGTCTTGTCGCCGAGCACCGAGCCGCCCGTACGTACGCTCGACGGATCGACGGCAAGCACGCCGACGCGATGACCCTGCTCGACGAGGTACATGCCCAGCGCCTCGATGAATGTCGACTTGCCGACACCGGGCACTCCCGAGATGCCGACGCGCACGGCTCCCCCGGCGTCGGGGTTCAGCAGACCGAGCAGCTCTCGAGCCTCGGCGCGATGGTCAGACCGGCTCGACTCGACCAGCGTGATGGCCCGCGAGATCGCCGCCCGCTTGCGCGAACGTACGTCCTCGGCGAGCTGGGCGACATCGACCACTAGGGCTAGGCGCCGCTCTTGAGGTTCTGTCGGAGTCGTTCGAGCAGATCGAGCGCCGAGTCGGCGATGACCGTGCCTGGCAGGAAGACCGCGGCCGCACCCATCTCCTTGAGCGTCTCGACGTCATCGGGCGGGATGACGCCACCGATCGACACCATGATGTCTCCGCGACCCAGGTCCTCGAGAGCCTGCTTCAACGCCGGAAGCAGGGTGAGGTGACCCGCCGCGAGGGATGAGACACCGACGATGTGGACGTCGGCGTCAACCGCCTGCTGGGCGACCTCTTCAGGTGTCGAGAACAGTGGGCCTACGTCGACGTCGAAGCCCATGTCTGCGAAGGCCGTGACGACGACCTTTTGACCGCGGTCGTGTCCGTCCTGGCCCATCTTGGCGACGAGGATGCGGGGGCGACGGCCCTCGGCCTTCTCGAAGTCCTCGGTGGCCTTGACCACTGCGGCGACGTTGCCGGCCTGGCCAGCTTCAGCTCGGTACACACCTGAGATCGTACGGATCACAGCTTGGTGACGCCCGTAGACCTTCTCGAGCGCGTCGGAGATCTCTCCAACGGTCGCCTTCGCGCGTGCAGCATTGACCGCCAGCGTGAGCAGGTTGTCGTCGAGCGAGCCGTCACTGGTCGAGCCGCGCTCGGCGCTCCTGGTCAGCGCTGCAAGGGCAGTGTCGACGTCATCCTGGTTGCGTTCGGCCCGGAGTCGTTCGAGCTTGGCGATCTGCGAGGCGTACACCGCTTTGTTGTCGACCTTGAGCACGTCAAGCGGATCCTCGTCGGCGAGACGGTACGTATTGACACCGATGACTGCCTGCTGGCCGGAGTCGATGCGGGCCTGTGTACGGGCGGCGGCCTCTTCGATGCGCATCTTGGGGATGCCGGCCTCGATCGCCTTGGACATGCCGCCGGCCTTCTCGACCTCCTGGATGTGGGCCCAGGCGCGGTTGGCGAGGTCGTGGGTCAGCTTCTCGACGTAGTAGGAGCCGCCCCACGGGTCGATGATGTCGGTCGTGCCCGACTCCTGCTGCAGGAGCAACTGGGTGTTGCGGGCGATGCGGGCGCTGAAGTCGGTCGGCAACGCGATGGCCTCGTCGAGAGCGTTGGTGTGCAGCGACTGGGTGTGCCCCTGGGTCGCGGCCATGGCCTCGATCGCCGTGCGGCCGACGTTGTTGAACACGTCTTGAGCCGTGAGCGACCAACCGGACGTCTGGCTGTGCGTACGCAGGCTCAGCGACTTGGCGTTCTTGGGGTTGAAGTCCGAGACGAGGCGAGCCCAGAGCGCACGGGCTGCACGCATCTTGGCGATCTCCATGTAGAAGTTCATGCCGATTGCCCAGAAGAAGCTCAGACGGGGTGCGAACGCATCGATGTCGAGACCGACGTCGAGGCCAGCGCGGATGTACTCGACACCATCGGCCAACGTGTAGGCGAGCTCGAGATCGTTCGTCGCCCCGGCTTCCTGGATGTGATAACCGGAGATCGAGATCGAGTTGAAGCGCGGCATCTTCTGCGCTGTGTAGGCGAAGATGTCGGAGATGATCCGCATCGACGGTGCCGGCGGGTAGATGTAGGTGTTGCGCACCATGAACTCTTTGAGGATGTCGTTCTGGATCGTGCCCGACAGCTTCTCGGGAGGTACGCCCTGCTCCTCGGCAGCGACGATGTAGAGCGCCAGGATCGGCAGCACGGCACCGTTCATCGTCATCGAGACGCTCATCTCGTCGAGCGGGATGCCCTCGAACAGCTTGCGAGTGTCGTAGATCGAGTCGATCGCGACACCGGCCATGCCGACGTCGCCGACGACACGCGGGTTGTCCGAGTCGTAGCCGCGGTGCGTTGCGAGGTCGAAGGCGACCGAGAGACCCTTCTGACCGGCGGCGAGGTTGCGACGGTAGAACGCATTGGACTCCTCGGCGGTGGAGAAGCCAGCGTACTGGCGGATCGTCCACGGCTGGGTCGTGTACATCGCCGGGTAGGGGCCACGCAGGAACGGGGTCAGCCCGGGGAGGGTGTCGAGCGCATCGAGGCCCTCGAGGTCGTCAGCGGTGTAGAGACCGTCGACATCAATGCCCTCCGGCGCAGCCCACGGCTCGGCGCCGTCGGTGGCGGTGGCATAGGCCTTGGTGTCGGACTCGTACGGCAGCGAAGGATCGAGCGGCAGGCCCTGGAAGCTCTTGGGGATACTCATGCACCCAGCTCCTGTCGGATCAAGCGGAGGAACGCGAGCGCGTCATCTCCGACAGCGGCAGTGGCATCGACGTCGAGGCTGCTCTTGCCGGCAACCACGACGTGCTTGGCTCCGGCAGCGCGCAGGGCGGCGACTAGATCGGCGCCCCAGGACTCGTACGCGGCGGCGTTACCCGTCAGGCAGACGACCGGCACGTGGCCTGCAGAGTTGTAAGCCGCAACGATCTCGTCGACGCCTTCGGTCGGGCCAGCGGTGACTGTGTCGACGCCGCCGGCTGCGAAGAGGTTGGCGGCAAACGTCGCGCGTGCCGTGTAGGCCGCGACGGTGCCCATGGTCGCCAGGAACACAGGCGTCGCTGCACGGTCATCGCGCATCGCCTCGAACTCGCCGCCGTAACGGTGTACGTCCGGCAGCGAAGCGTACGGACGGCGTTCCGGGAGCGTCTCGTGAAGGTTGGGGAACTCCGAGACACCCGTGATCGGCTGTTTGCGCTTGGCGATCGCCAGCGCCCGCTGGGACACGGTTGCTGCGATCGCCGCTTCGAGGACATCAAGTCCGCCGGTCGCGTCGATCTCTCCGAACAGCTCCCAGGCGGCACGAGCGGTGTCGTCCGTGAGCTTCTCAACGGCGTACGAGCCGCCGGCGGGATCGGTCACTTCAGCGACATGTGACTCGCTGATCAGCAGGCTCGAGGTGTTGCGGGCAATGCGGCGGCTGAATGCGTCGGGCAGACCGAGTCGCTCATCGAACGGCAGCACCGTGACAGATGCAGCGCCACCGGTGCCGGCCGCGAAGGCCGCGACGGTCGTGCGGAGCATGTTCACGTACGGGTCGTACTTCGCCATCATCGGACGGGACGTCACTGCGTGCTGGAGCTGTCCGGTCGCGGCGCCACCACTGAGCTCGACGACTCGGTTCCAGAGCCGACGTGCGGCGCGGAACTTTGCGATCGTCGGGAACTGTTCGCCCGTCGCAGCGTAGCGGAAATCGATCAGACGAGCGGCCTCGTCGACCGAGAAGCCAGCGTCGACCAGGACACGGAGGTACTCCGTGCCGGCTGCCAGTGAGTATGCGAGCTCCTGGACGTCGGATGCGCCCGCGTCGTGAACTGCAGTGGCGTCGACGGTCAGCGCTCGGATCCCCAGTGGAGCAGCGATACGGGCAACCTCTTCGATCATCGAAGAATCTGTGTTGCCTCTGCCGCGGAAGCCGGCGCCAATCGGGTCAACGCCGAAACTGGTGCCCGGTGCCGGGGTGATGTCTCGATCGGCAAAGATCGCGGCAAGGGACTTGGCAGCCTCGAGGGGCTGGTCCGGCGCATCCAGTGCGACGGGAGCGAGGTCAAGGAACACGGCCTCGAGGACCGTGGCCAACGACTCGATCGGTACGCCACCGCTGCCGACCGTGATCCACAGCGAGTTGACGCCGTTCTCGAGGTCCGTGATGACGTCCTGTCGAGTCCGCTCGACATCCGGATCGGCGAACCACGCGCGTACGTCCCAGCCCTCTAGCTCGCGCGTGGCCGTGCTGCCGCGGGTGAATGGAGCCTGGCCGGGCAGCCCGGGATCGGGGAGGTCGGCGACGAGCCGCGCGGTGCCCAGGGGCGTCACCGTGATCCCGTCGAGCGTGGAGGTGGCAAGCACCTTCCACACGTCAGAGTCAGGCGCGTCGTCGCTGAGGCGGCGTGACTTGCGCAGAACTGCGGCGGTCTCTTTTTCCCACTCGGCTGGCTCGTGGGAGATGCCGTCCGCGAGGTCGACTTCAATTGCTGGTGCGTCCGACATAAGGGGCATCGTATGAGTTGGCGCACACGCGCGGCCACCAGATGTGACCAATGTGACGGACATGTTTCTCGTATTCGCGTCATATCTGACGACTTGGTTCGTCCCAGGTGTAACTCGGAGTGATAGATCGCTCCGGCACGCCCGAAAGGACACGCATGCCGTACGCCGCCGCACTGGCCGCGCTCATCGCTCTGATCGCCGTCGTGGTCGTCTATCGCCAGCGCATTCCTGCTCACCCCGCACGACATCGCGCCGATGTCGAGGTACCCAACCTGTGGCAGGCGTGGCGACTGAGAGACTGATCCTGTGAAGATCCCCGCAGAGCTGCTGCCACAGGACGGACGATTCGGGTCCGGCCCGTCCAAGGTGCGCACCGAGGCCCTCAATGCCCTCGCCGCGACCGGCGCAACGCTCATGGGGACCTCGCACCGGATGCCTCCCGTCAAGAACCTCGTGGGAAGCGTCCGCGAGGGCATTGCCGACCTGTTCGCGCTGCCCGACGGCTACGAAGTCGTGCTGGGAGTCGGTGGATCGCATGCCTTCTTCGACGCCGCAACATTCGGGCTGATCCGCGAACGCAGCCAGCACCTCGTACACGGTGAGTTCACCAGCAAGTTCGCCAAGGCCGTTGCCGCTGCGCCCTTCCTTGCAGATCCAGACGTACGTGAGAGCGACTTCACGACACACCCTGATCCGGTTGCCGTCACGGGCGTCGACACGTACGCCTGGGCGCACAACGAGACCTCGACCGGCGTCATGGTGCCGGTACAACGCGTTGCGGGCGCGGACGACGGGGCGCTCGTCGTCATCGATGCCACTTCGGGCGCGGGCGGGCTGCCGGTCGACATCACGCAGACCGACACCTACTACTTCGCCCCGCAGAAGACTTTCGGATCCGACGGAGGCCTCTGGATCGCGCTGATGTCGCCGGCAGCGATCGAGCGCGCCGAGACGATCAAGGCGAGCGGCCGGCACATCCCTGGCTTCGTCGACCTGCCGATTGCGATCGACAACTCGCGCAAGAATCAGACCTACAACACCCCTGCGCTCGCGACGTTGCACCTCCTCGACAGCCAGATCCAGTGGATGCTTGGAGAGGGCGGCCTCGACTGGGCGGTCAAGCGCACGACGGACTCGTCGACGCGCTTGTACGAGTGGGCCGAAGCCTCGTCATACGCCACCCCGTTCGTCACCGATCCCGCTGATCGCTCGCTCGTTGTCGGCACGATAGACCTCGACGGTGTCGAGGCGTCAGCTGTCACGGCGGAGCTGCGCGAGAACGGGGTGGTCGACATCGACGGCTATCGCGGACTCAACCGCAACCAACTGCGCATCGCGATGTTCCCCGCAATCGATCCGGACGACGTCAGCGCCCTGACGGCCTGCATCGACTACGTGGTCGACAACCTCTGATCTCGATACACCGCCTCGTACCTCGGCGGCACTCGATCACCGGGTTATCGGTGGTCGAGTGACCCTGAGGAACGAAGGGTCGTATCGAGACCGCTTCAGGTGATAAGGCGGCCGTCGCGGTGATAGTCGCGGTGCTCCTCGTAGATCTCGGAGTTGTGGTGCAGCGCGGCCACCTCGTCGTCGCTGAGCTCACGGCGGACCTTGCCGGGCACCCCTGCCACAAGTGACCGAGGCGGAATGACGACGCCTTCGGAGATGAGGGCTCCTGCGGCGATGAGTGACTCGGCACCGACGACCGCACCGTTCATGATGATCGCGCCCATGCCGACGAGCACGTGGTCCTCGACCGTTGCGCCGTGGATCACGGCGCCGTGACCGACGGAGACGCCTTCGCCGAGCCGAACGGGCTGACCCTTGTCGACGTGGAAGACGCAGTTGTCCTGCACGTTCGACCTCGCGCCGATCGTGATCGGCTCGTTGTCGGCGCGCAGGACAGCTCCGTACCAAACACTCGCCCCCTCGCCGATCACGACTGATCCGGCGAGGGTTGCGTTGGGTGCCACCCACGCGCTGTCGGCAACCTGTGGAACCTGGTCTCCAAGAGCGATGTGCATGGCACCCAACATAGAACCTCTAGCTCACCCAGCGGGTGATGGGATCGATCGCGAAGTACACGACGAACAGAATCGAGATCACCCACATGAGCGGGTGGATCTCGGCGATCTTGTTCTTGACCAGCTTGATCACGACGTAAGTGATGAAGCCTGCACCGATGCCGGCCGTGATCGAGTAGGTGAACGGCATCAGCACGATCGTCAGGAACGCCGGGATCGCAATGTCCGAGTCGTCCCAGCTGATGTTCTTGACCTGGCTCATCATCAGGAAGCCGACGAGCACGAGAGCAGGAACAGCCGCTTCGTTGGGGATGTGCTCGACCAGCGGGATCGTCAGTGTCGACAGCAGGAACAGCGCGCCCGTGACGACCGAGGCGAGGCCCGTACGAGCGCCGTCGCCGACACCCGAGGCCGACTCGATGTACGACGTGTTGCTCGAGATACCCGCAGCACCACCGGCCGCAGCCGCGATGGAGTCGACGATCAGGATCTTCTGCGCGCCCTCGGGCGTGCCGTCCTGGTCGTTGAGATCGGCCTCTGCGCCGATCGCGGTCATCGTGCCCATCGTGTCGAAGAAGTCAGCGAGCAGAAGCGTGAAGACCAGCAGCGAGGCGGTGATGACGGTTGCTTCCTTGAAGCCACCGAACAGGTTGAAGTCGCCCAGCAGCGAGAAGTCGGGCTCCGCGAAGACCTTCTTGGGCCATTCGGGGACGTTGAGGTTCCAGCCCTTCGACGTGGGATCGCCGAGTCCCGGCGCGACGTCGGCAAACTTCTGGACGATGCCGGCGATGATCGTCGTCGCGATGATGCCGATCAGGATCGCTCCCGGGATGCCACGCGAGTAGAGCCCGATCATCAGCAGCAGGCCGATGATGAACACCAGCACAGGCCAACCGGAGAGGTCGCCGCCGATGCCGAGGTTCACCGGAGGTGCAGCGAGGCCACTCGTGCGTACGAAGCCGGCGTCAACCAGACCTATGAACGTGATGAACAGACCAATGCCGACGGCGATCGCGGTCTTGAGTTGCCGGGGAACGGCGTCGAACACGGCTTTTCGGAACCCGGTCAGCACCAGGACCAGGATGATCAGGCCTTCGAGCACGACCAATCCCATGGCGTCTGACCAGGTCATCTGCGACGCGACCGAGAATGCCACGAACGCGTTGAGTCCGAGACCCGTCGCGAGAGCGAGCGGGAAGTTGGCCACGACGCCCATGAGGATCGTCAGCAGACCCGCCACCAGCGCTGTCACGGCCGCGATCGTCGCGAAGCCGGAGCCCGGAGTCGATCCACCACCGAGGAAGTTCCCGTCCTTGTCGGCGACGCCGGCGAGGATGATCGGGTTGAGCACGACGATGTAGGCCATCGTCAGGAAGGTCACGGCACCGCCGCGTACCTCCTTGCCAATGCTCGATCCGCGTTCACTGATCTTGAAGTAGGAGTCCAGCGCGTTTCCGCCGCTGGGCTTTTTGCTCGTCGTACTTGTCATGGCGCCCTCTGTCTCGATGGGAGTGAATGCCCGAGGCCTGTCGACAACGGAGCATGCCAGAGGAAGGCCTCAGTCCGATACGACTCGACGAGAACGATTTGCACGAATTGCCACACCAACACCCAGAAGCACAGCAGCCCCGACAGCACCGAACAAGAACAGCATCGGCTCGGCGAGCAGATCTTCACCCTGCTCGGGCATCGGCTTGGCGCTCGGCGGTGCCGTCGGCTCCGGGTTGGCCGATGGAATCGGCACCCGTATGAGCTCCGATCTCGCGCCCTCGCTGCCGACGAGCAAGGAGTGCGACTCAGCGGCGATCGTCTCTCCCTGCTTTTGCGGCGGTGTCCGGACGCCGTTCAACAGCGTCCCCTTCGTCGCATCGAACAGGTACATCGAGGCGTACGTACGCATCACTGCGTACTTGCCGTCTGCCGTGTAGGTCGCGTCCGTGACCGACGATGGTCCAGCACCCTTCTGGGCGACGGCAACGTTGGCGTGATCAGTCGACAGCGCGGTCGGCAGCTTGTAGATCGTGCCGCTGAGCAGGGCTTTGCTCACCAAGAGCTTGGCCCCGGTGATCGGATTGACCAGCAGCGCCTCGACGTTGTGGGAGTCGGCGTCGTACGAGATCGGATAGCGCGATGCCACAACCGTGTGGTTGCCAGGGCCTTGCTCGGGCAGTGCATACAGCGCGGCGTCCTTGCGCCGTTCAGCGTTGTCGCCCGTGTCAGCCACCCACAGCATGCCTTCACTGTCGATCGCCAGTGCCTCGGTGTCGCTCAGGTTGCCGCCCTCGACTCGCGTCACGCCGACCGTACGGCCGGTCTTCAGCTCGATGGCGAAGATCAGCGGATCGTTGCCCGAGTCGTTGATCGTGTAGACGATGCCGTCGTAGGCGCGACTCACTGCCAACCCGCTCGACTCGGTGATCCGGGAATCGTCCATACGACTGACAACCTGCGGCTCGGCCTCGGCTCCGTCGGCGCGGCGAGCCAGGGAGCTGACGATCACGACCACGAGCAACAGGACGAGCAGTCCCGGGATCAGCAGTCGTCGGTAGCGCGGATTCATTGCCGCCAAGCATGACAGGACGCCCGAACCGCAAGGATCCCGGCGGGTACTGTGGGGTTGTGAGCGAGCGAAGCGAGTGAACCAAAAGCCTGCATTCACGCCGCAGCCTCCGTACCGTGCCTTTTCAACGGAGGTGAAGGCGTGAGTGACAAAGACGACTGGGTGATCCGTCAGGGCGACGGTCCCGAGACCATCGAGCGCAAGATGGGTCATCGTGAGATCGCCCGCCTCGATCGCGCCGCGCGTCGCCACGAGTTCGGTCGTCCCGAGATCACGGAGCTCGAGATCGGCAGCAAGACCCATCGGGTCGCCGAGGTCGAGCCGATGGACGTTGACGGCGTTCGGACCATGACGGTGGGCACGATCGTCTGGGGCGTCGTTGCCGTAGCACTGCTGCCGTTCCTTGGCACGCTCGACAAGGACAACCACACCTGGTGGCTGTGGACTGCGGTTGCCGGATTCGGCCTCGGCCTGATCGGCATCGAGTACTGCCGTCGCCGCCGCAACGCCCTGCGTATGCAGCCCGGCCGTCGCCGCCGCGTTGACTGAGTCCTAGAAGTCGTCGATGTCTGCGCCGACGGTGTCGAACACCGTCGGAGGAAGCTCCTGAGGAGCGGCCGAACGGCTCAGCCGGGCACCTGAGTGGGCGCCACAGCCGTGATCGAACGACACGGCGCGACCATCATCGTTGGCCATGCCGTTGGCGCATACGCCGAAGCGCTCGGCCAACGGTCCGGCGAGGCTCACCATGAAGCCGCACGAGATGCATGAGCCTGCGGCTTGCTGGGCGATCGGAGCATCCGGGCCCTGGTCGCCTTCGTGCCAGCGGTCAGCGGCCATCTCGCGGCCCTCGAACGAGAGAGTCCATTCGCGGCCCAAGCCAACTTCGCGAGCGAAGAAGCGATCAGCTGTCTGCTCCTCGCCGTCACCGGCAGTCCAGGTCGGAACCAGTCGTACGTCATCCTCGTCGGGCGGGAGTACGTCGCCGGGGCTGAGATCGCCCGGACGAATGCGCTCGCGATAGGGAGTCCACACCGGCGCAACGATTGCGTCATCGCCGGGCAGCAGCACCACATCGTTGATCGTTACGGCATCCGAGTCAGGAGCCCGCGACAGGCTGACCGACCAGTACCAGCCGACATAGCCAGGCTTGGTGCAACCGAAGTGGTGCGACACCATGCCGTTGTCGTCCTCGACGGCGCGCAGGTGTTCGCCTACGACGCCAGCATCGGCAACCTCGTCGACGGCAGCGCGCGCGACATCGATCGCGGCATGGAGCTTCTCGTCGACAGACATGTCCTCATTGTTCCATGTCACGGATGGCGGGCTACCCGCGGTGAGGCAGGATGAAGATATGGACGAGCAGGACGACCCACAGTCACCCGTCCACCCTCCTGCGCCCGTAGATCCGGTCGAGTCGCGTCTCTCCCGGTCTGCGCGCATTGCGGGCAAGGTGTCCACCCGCACGGCTCGGGCCGTGGCACAGGGCAGCAACACGGCGTTCACGGGTGCCCGGCGCTTCACCCACGCTGGCGGCGCCGGTGAGAGTGGGCTGTCGCGCCTGCTCGAGCTGCACGCTTTCAACACTGCCGGCGATGCGGCGATCGCCGTCTCGCTGGCCGGCACGCTGTTCTTCACAGTGCCCACTGACGATGCGGCTGGGCAGGTCGCGCTGTTCCTGGTGCTGACGATGCTCCCGTTCGCGATCGTCGCACCGCTGATCGGCCCGTTCCTCGACCGGTTCCGTCGCGGTCGCCGCTGGGCGATCGGCGCCACGCTCGCCGTACGCGCGTTCTGCTGCTGGGTGCTCGCCGGCGCGGTTGTCGACGAGTCCCCCGCGTTCTACTTCGCCGCGCTCGGCTGTCTGGTGGCGTCCAAGGCGTACGGCGTCACCCGCGCCTCGGCCGTGCCGCGCATCCTGCCGGCGGAGTTCACGTTGGTGAAAGCCAACTCTCGCATCTCGTTGACCGGTACCGCGGCGGGCGCGATCTCGGCACCCATCGCGATCGCCGCTGCGGCAATCGGCGCTCCGTGGGCCCTGCGCTATGCCGCTCTGCTCTTCGTCGTCGGCACGATCCTGGCCATCCTGCTGCCGGCGCGCGTCGACTCAAGCGAGGGCGAGCAGCCGGTCGACCTGAGCCATATCGCGACCAACACCAAGAAGAAGGGCATCGCGATCACCCGCGGCGTCGTGAACGGGCTCCGGAGCAACGCGGGTCTGCGCCTGTTGTCGGGATTCCTGACGATCTTCATGGCGTTCACGCTGCGCGAGCCTCCCGAGTCAATGGGGTGGAGCGGCAGCGCGACGATCCTGCTGGGTCTCGTCATCGGTGGAGCCGGGTTCGGCAACGTCCTCGGTGTCCTCATCGGATCCTCGGCACGATCCCGCAAGCCCCAGAACGTCGTCATCGCCGTCCTGATCCTCGACGTCGCGGTCGTCAGCGTCGTTGCGGTGCTGTTCACGTGGTGGACCTGTGTGTTGCTCGGTATCACGATCGGGCTCTGCCAGTCGCTGGGCAAGCTGAGCCTCGACGCACTGATCCAGAACGACGTGCTCGAAGAGGTGCGTACGAGCATGTTCGCCCGTTCCGAGACGCTGCTTCAGCTGTCGTGGGTCATCGGCGGCCTGGTCGGTATCGGTCTGTTCACGATCGATGCCACGCCACGCGTTGGCCTGCTCGCCATCGCTGCGATCCTGCTCGGCTGGCTCGCGTTCGTGCTCACACGGGCGCGCAACGAACCAGCGTCCCGACCGACCGAGACGCTGGAGCAGACCAGAGAGCTTTAGAGCTCGAGCTCAGTTGCGACGGCGCGAAGAACTTGTGCCGCAGGCTTGGAGACCTTGTTGTCGGGATGACGGCCGTGACGGTAGCCCTCACCGATCTTGTCGAGCATCTTGATGAGGTCTTCGACAATGACCGCCATGGCCTCGGGATCCTTGCGGCGTGCCTGCGACTGTGACTTCGACACCGACGTGACGGGATCCAGGAGGCGTACCTGGAGAGCCTGGTCTCCACGGCTGCCCTGCACGATGCCGAACTCGACGCGACTGCCAGCCTTGAGCGTGTCAACGCCAGCGGGCAGGGCATCGGAGCGGACGTAGACGTCTTCGCCCTCGTCCTGGCTCAGGAACCCAAAGCCCTTTTCGGCGTCATACCACTTCACTTTGCCCGTAGGCATGGCATTTCCTCACGGTTGTCGGTTTGTGGGGACCAGCCTAGTCGGCGGGTGGTGGCTTCGGTTTGCGGTCCTCAAACGTGACCTCGACGGACTGAAATCCTTTGTGGCGCTGCGACTTCGCGTACGCCGCGTACGCCTTCTGGTCGGCCTTCGTGAGGATCACGTTGTCGGTGAACGGAGTGAGCAGCGCGCGGGGATAGAGGTGACGACGCAGGACGACATTGACCTCGAGGCCCAGCATGACCATGACCGCCGCAACGAAGATGAACGCGATGAGGCCGAGCACCAGGGCGAACGTCTGGTTCATCTGGTTGTCGCCAGCCTTGAGGATGACCTCCTGAACGTACGTGTTGCCGACCCACTGCAGGCCCTGCCAGAGCATCGCCGACACGATCGCACCGGGCAGCACCGAGCGCCACCCCGCGCGCCCGTGGCTGATCAGCCGGAAGACGCTGACGAAGATCATGATCGTCAGCAGGAAGCCGACCAGACGGATGGCCCACTGCAGGGTCGCCTCGAAATTGGTGCCCAGCGCGCCGGGGTTGGCGAACACCGATGTGGCGATCGCGAGCGCAAGAATGCCCGCACCGCTGATCGCGAGGAAAAGGATGCTGCGCAGGCGCAGGATGATCGGATTGGCTCGGCTGTTGCGCGGAACGGACCAGGCGATGTTGGCGGCGTTCTGGACCGCCTGACCGAGGCCCATGGCACCGTACAAGGCGACGACGGAACCGATCACGATCGCGGTCGTGCTGCCGCTGAGACCCTTCGGCTGGCCGAGCTGTGTGCCGATGATCGGGAACTGACTGAGTGCGGAGTTGAGCAGCTCGTCGCGGAGGTCCGGGTTGTCCTGCAGGACGAAGCCCAGGATCGACGAGCCGAGCAGCAGAAGCGGGAAGATAGCGATGAACGCGTAGTAGGCGATGATCGCCGCGAGATATGGGCCCTGATCGTCGAAGTACTTGTAGACCACGGCGATCGGGAATCCGAGGATCGCGTGCTCGCGCTGATAGGCGTCGATGCTGCCGATGCGGGGCTCGGTCACGGGAGGTGCGGTCCCAGCGCTGCGACGAGAGCGGTGAAGCGCGGTTCGTCGAGGACAGAGCCCTCGCGGCGTACGTCAGCGGGATCGACCACAAGGAAGCGATCAAGTCGGACTTCGCTCGGTCGACCCTTGGAGTCCCACGGACCTGGTCCGAGGTTGTACCAATGGCGACCCTCAGCCGCCTCGTCCGCCATGTCGCGATCATGGTCGACCGAGGTCATCATCAGTCCGATGAGCCGGTCGCTCTCACGAGAGATCAGCACGACAGGTCGGTCCTTGCCCTGCGAGGGATCGTCCTCGTACGCGACCCAGGTCCAGACGACCTCACCAGGATCTGGTTGCCCGTCCGGATGGGGGTCGTACGTGATGTTCACGCGGTCAGCCTAGTTGCGCGCACCTTCGCAACGCGCAATCACTCGAACTCCGGCAGCTCGCGTTTCATGACCTTGCCGGTGGGGTTGCGCGGCAGCTCGTCCAAGAACATCGTCTTGCCGGGCACGGCGAACCGAGCGACATGCTCCTTCGCGTACGTCTTGATGTCGTCTTCGGTGAGCGACTTGCCGTCCTTGACGACGACATACGCCGCCAGCACCTGGCCGAACCTTTCGTCTTCGATGCCGGTGACGACCACGTCGGCGACGTCGGGGTGATCGATCAGCGCATCCTCAAGCTCGCGCGGGAAGACGTTCTCTCCGCCGGAGATGATCATGTCGTCGTCGCGGCCCGACACGAACAGCCGTCCGTTCTCGTCGAAATGACCCAGGTCGCCAGTGCTCATCAGACCGTCGCTGAAGGCCTTGGTGTTGCCGTCGGTGTAGCCGCCGAACGGCATGTCGTTGCCGACGTGGATCACTCCAGTCTCGCCGCGCGGCACTTCCTTGCCGTCAGCGTCGAGGATGCGGACGGTCGTACGGAACGGCGGCACGCCAGCCGTGCCGGGCGCTTCGCGCAGGTCCTTCGGACTGGCGATCGTGACCCAACCGGTCTCGGTCGCTCCGTAGAAGTTGTAGACCGAGTCGGTGAACGTGTCCATGTAGTGATTGGCCAGCTCGCCGGCGAGCGCGGAGCCACTGCTTGCGGTGATCTTGAGCGAGGAGACGTCGGCCTTCTTGATCACCTCGGGATCGGCGTCGACCATGCGCTGCATCATCAGCGGCACCACGACGAGAGCGTCAGCCTTCTGCTCCTCGATGTCCTGGATGACACGAGTCGGATCGAATCGGCGGCGCAGCACGTATGTGGGAGCCAGCGACAGGCCGAAGCCGAAGTTGATGAGTCCCCAGGAGTGGAAGAGGGGCGCGGCCAGGACGATCGTGGCGTTGCCACGGTAGGGAATCGCGCCGAAGAACGAGACGAGTGGCTTGAGGTCAGCAGGCTCCTCGCGGCGGGCTCCCTTGGGAAGCCCCGTGGTCCCTGACGTGAAGATGATGACCTGTCCGTGGCGTGACGGCTTCGAGTGAGCTTTGGTCGGCTGACCTGCACTGATCGAGGCGACCGTCGGGATGTCGGCCGGCGCATCGTCGTCAGCCCAGGCGAGGATCACCTTGTCCTTGTCGACGTCAGCGGCAACGTCGAGGAACTCCTGATCGACGATCACGAGCGAAGCGGACTCCCGTTTCGCGAGCTCTCCGAGCTGACTACGGCTGGCCATGGTGTTGAGCAGAAGCACTCGTCCACCTGCCTGCATGATCGCGATCATCGCGATCAACATGTAGCGGTGGTTGCGGCACAGCAGAGCTACCGAGTCGCCAGGCGCGATTCCGCGGTCCTTGATCGCCTGGGTCAGCTGGTTGATCTGGGCGGAGAACTCCGACCACGTCAGCTCACCAGCGTCATCGATGATCGCGAGCTGGTTGGGGAAGCGCTTCGCGGCGGCGTTCACACCCGAAGGGAAGCCCGGCCCCCACTTGACCAGTTGGAGCCCTGCACCAAGCATCTTGTGGGGCAGGATCGGCTTCAGCATGCCGATCTGGCGGAAGACCTTGAGCGTAAATCCCAGTTCAGTCATGCGTTCCAACGTATATGACGCCGTACCTCGGGTACGGACGGATACAGCTAGTCCTTGCTGGTGCCGGCGACGAACGACCCAATCGGAGTGGTGAACGACTGCCCGTTGGATTCGATGAAGAAGAAGTAAGAGACCGTCACCTGACGGAACGACGTGCCAGCCGACAGCCAGTCGAGGTGACATTGGCGCTTGTCGGGATCGTCATCGTCCTGGCTCAGCGGCCCGCACGAATGCGCCGTGTAGTCGGTCTCGTCTCCTTGCATGATGTTCACCGTCACCGTTGCGTCGGCGGGTTGAATCGCCGTCGCACGGAACCGATACCGATAGCCATCCCCGGCGATGCGGGCGACCTCCCCGACAGCGTCTGGCGGCGAGAGTGCTGGTGGTTCTGTTGTCTCGATTGGCGTCGGTGTTGTCTCCGTCGGCGTCGGAGTCACGGTCGGCTTTGTCGGCACGCTTGGCCCCTTCGGGGCGCCGTCAACAACCACCGTGATCGCGTCACCAGCGGTCCAATCACCACCCGAGTAGAACGACGGGGTCAGTTTGTACGTACCGGGAGCCGCGGCCCAGAGGAGGGACGCGAACTGCAGGCCAAATGGTTCGTACGGCGGGTTTGGCTCCTTTTTCGTACCGCTTTGGGCGATCGCCTCGGTTGACAGCGTCTTCACGACACCGGCAGTGCTCTTCACCTCTACGCGCACCTTGTGCGCGGTCTGGCCGCGACCGATGTGCACCAGCAAGCTGAATCGACCTTGGGCAATGTGCTGCTTGGCGATTGGTTGGTCGAACCAGATCGCGTCGTCCTGGGACGGCGGCGGCACAAACTTCGCCGCGGCTCCGCCCACGCCGGCAATCACGATCGCCCCGATGGCGACCTTCGAAACCAGTGCACTGGCTGCACCCGACAAGAGCGGCATGACTACTCCACCTCGTACCAATACGTGTCAGACGGACGATCATCCTCGACGAACGCCGGGTTGTGCCCGCCGAACTTGCTGAAGTCAAAGGTGAGATTGGTGTCCTTGAAGCAGGGTGAGTTGACCTGGGCCGTCAGGTACTTCGGCTTGTCCTTCGGAGACGTCGGCGCCACGGTCAGGAGGCTGGGTGGAAACGACCGGCTGTTCGGCAGTACCGGGAGCCGGAAGGACGCACGCATCTTCTTGGCGCCCGGCACCGTCTTGAGATCAGAGCGCAACGGCCGCAACGCGTAGAGCACCTTGTCGCCGTCGACGCCGCCGTCCAGCAACACACGTACGTTGGCCGTGACCGGACAGGTCTGGAACAAGGAGATCAAGTTCGTCGGCGTTTCAATGATGATCTCCGGCGTGGTGTCGGTGACCGGCTCGCTGGCCGTTCCTGGCGGCAGACCGTAGGGCAGATCCATGGCGGCGCCCACCTTGCCGGAATAGAAGCCGTTCATCTTGTCCGTCAAACCACGGGCGATCGCCTTGGCCAACACGTTGCAGGCGGAGATTCCACCGCCTTCTGACTCGCTGCGACGCGAGTCGTCGACGAGCTTGCGGACGCCGGTTGCTCCGAGACCGTCGGCCAGCCCACCGGCAGTCGACATCGTGTCGACCGTGTCTTCATCGAGGGTCAAGGTGTCACATGCGGCGCCGACGCCCGGGATCTGCTTGAGCGCCGCCTCGACTCCCACCGCGATCCACGCCTCGGCCTCGCCCTTGGCAAGTCCGCTCACCGCCTGCGATGTCGGAACGGTCGGCGGCATACCGGTGTAATAGGTGATCACGGCCTGGACGACGGCGGTGACCACCGACGAGCACGCCTTGTAGGCGTCGTCGCCACCGGCCTTGATCGCGACACATACCGGATTGAACTTCGCAATGGCTTCGACGAACTCGGTCCGCATCTGGTTGTAGAACTGCGAAATCACGTCGTAGTACGCCAACAGCAGGCTGTTCAGGGCACCGGTGACACCCTTGAGGTCATCGGCGAAGTAGTAGCCAGCCGCGGCACCGATCACGGCACCGGCTGGGCCGCCAACAACGAATCCGATGGAAAATCCCCAGAGCACCGCCGACGCGTGGCACGCGAGCCCACACTCGGCTTCCTTCTTCGCGTTGTGGGCGTCTTGCGACGCTTTGAGTTTCGCGTCGGCGTCGTCTGCCCGGCAATGCACCACGCTGGTGTCGTCGCCCCAGTCCTTGATGGTGAGAGATCGATCGCTGTAGTCCGAGCTGACTTTGTACGCATCGTTCTTGACGATCTTGGTACCGACCTTCGGCTCACCAAAGATCTGCTGCGAGACGGGCTTCGTCACGTACGGCGCCGA
>JAKFCR010000105.1:0-22698 GCA_036676545.1 Aeromicrobium sp.
CTGGTGCTTCGTTCGCTGCGGGCTGAGGGCGCTGCCACACGTACTGAGCTGGCGCGGCGAACCGGTCTGGCCAAGGCAACGATCGGCACGATCGTCGCAGAGCTCGGCACCGGTGGCGCCGTCAGCGAGGACCAGTCGGCTCCGTCGGGTCGTGGACGGCCCGGACGGCCTGTCACCCTCACCGGTGAATCAATCATCGGACTGGGCTTCGAGGTCAACGTCGACTACCTCGCCGCAGTCGCACTGGATCTTGGTGGCAACGCCCGCATCTCGACGATTCGCCAGGTCGAAGGCGCCGGTCCGCCGACCATCGAAGAAGTGCTTGCCCTCGTCACCGACACACGCGACTCGCTGATCGAGGCTGGTCACAGCATCGTCGGCGCCACCGTGGCTGTGCCCGGACTCGTGGAGCACGACAACCGTACGATTGCGTGGGCACCCAACCTCGGCTGGGACAACGTCCAACTCGCCGCCCAGCTCGAGGCCGCTCTCGGCGGCACGTGTCCCGTCACGGTCGACAACGATGCCAACTGTGCAGCACTGGCAGAGGCATCCCACGGCGTCACGACCGACGTCCCTAACTCGCTCTACATCACCGGAACGGTCGGAATCGGAGCCGGGATCGTCCACGACAACCTCCTCCTGCGCGGCGGTGCTGGCTTCGCCGGCGAGGTCGGCCACATGCCGATCGGCAATCATTCGCGCGTGTGCGGTTGCGGACGTCTCGGCTGCTGGGAAACTTCAGTCGGCCTCCGCGCGATGCTTGCCGCCGTCGGCATGGAGGAGGAGAGCACACCGCTGCAGACCGCCGTCGCTGTGGCCGCGCGAGCTGCCCACGACGCCCAGACTCGCGCAGCACTCACGTCCCTCGGTCACGACCTCGGCACCGGCCTCGCTGCCCTGGCAGCGGTCCTCGATCCCGCCGCGATCGTCCTCGGCGGCTACTTCGTACCGCTCGGCGCGTACGTTGTCCCGGCCGCTGGCGCCGTCCTCGCCGAGCGGCTGCCCTCAGCCGCGATCCATCTCCCGCAGATCCGGCTCAGCTCACTCGGGATTCACGCCGCCGCGCTCGGTGCTGCTGAGGGTTCGCTGGCTGGCGTCTACGCAGGCGTTGTCTCGATCTAAGAGGCGAGGACACTCTCGACGTCGTGGCATGCGCTGGCAAGACACGCGACGGGATCACGTAGCAACGCACCGAAGGCGAGCTCAGCGGCGCCCAAGAGAACTGAGTCGCCACCGAGACCAGGGACGCTCACCTTCACGAGCTCCCGAGCTGCCGTAAGCGCATGCGCGCCCAGCCCAGCGTCCACGTCCTCGCTGACCAGCGGGTAGAGAGCGCGAAGGTATCCGCCGAGCACGACGACTCGCGGGTTGAGCAGGTTGACCGCGGCGGCGAGCCCACGTCCCAGATTGCGTCCGACAGCTCGCAGCTCGGGTGGGGCTTCGCTGACGCCCTCGAGGAACTCGCCGAGCGCAGCGACCCGATCGGGCGGACAACCCACCGCAATCGCGATGGCCGGAGCACCGATCTCGGTCTCCCAGCATCCGCGGCTGCCGCAGTGACACAGCTTGCCGTCGGGCGTGAACGGCAGGTGGCCGATCTCGCCCGCATAGCCGCCGGATCCTTCGAGCGGCCTGCCACCAACGATCACGCCAGCACCTACACCGACTTCTCCGGACAGGTAGATCAAGTCATCGACGCCGACTCCCGCGCCCCGAAGGTGCTCAGCAAGCGCACCGAGGTCGGCATCGTTGCCCAACACCGGTCGCCCGGAGGTCGTGATGCGCTCCGCGAGAATCTCCGCAAACGGTACGTCGTGCCAGCCGAGGTTGGGCGCAAACCGTACGAGACCATCCTCTGCGCGGATGATGCCCGGCACGCTGACGCCGATTCCAACCAACGCTGCGTCGGCGTTGACGTCCTTGACGACCAAACGCATCAGCTCGACGACTGAGTCACCGATTGCCTGCGGGTCATGCGACGACGGAATCGGACCTGTCGCCCTCGCCTCGACGGCGCCACCAATGCCAACCCGCGCAACCGTCAGCCCGTCGACACGTACGTCCGTGGCGAGCACGTATGCACCAGCGCGCACGCGTACATCAACTGACGGCCGGCCGGCACTGATGCGCGTGCCTGACGGCTTGACCTGTTCGGCAAGCCCCAATGACTCGAGCTCGGTGACCAACCCCGCGATGGTGCTGCGGTTGAGTCCCATTCGAGCCGTCAGCTCGGCGCGCGATATGCGCCCTGCGCGGTGCACATGTCCCAGAACAGTGCCCAGGTTGTGACGCCGCACGTCCTCCTGGTTTGTTCCGACGCCCGAGCGTCCCGCGGAGGGCATGCGTATCAGCCGAGACCTGTTGCGGACCGCCGCCTGCGGGAGATCGCGTCAACGCTCGCCGCGAGCAGAAGGACACCACCGGTCACGAGGAAGGTGATGTAAGACTTCTGAGCCAGCAGACCAAGACCGTTGGCGATCGTCGCGATCACGAGACCACCGATGACTGCGTCGCTGGTCTTGCCCTTGCCTCCGAACAAGCTCGTGCCGCCGATGACAGCTGCGCCGACGGCGAACAGCAGCGTGTAGCTGCCGCCCGACGAGGTCGAGACCTTGCCGACGTACGACGCCTGGACGATGCCGGCAAGCGCTGCCATCGCGGAGCAGATGATGAACACCGAGATGCGGATGCGGTCGACATTGATGCCGGCTCGGCGGGCGGCTTCGGGGTTGCCGCCGACGGCGTAGACGTGCCGGCCCCAGCTCGTGCGACTGAGCATGAACGTCCAGAAGATCAGCAGCACGATGACCATCGGCAGGACATACGGAATGCCCTTGATCGGGAAGGTCGGGTTGACGCTGCGGTTCTGGTTGAGGATGTACGTCACGACGAGCAACACGATGGCGATGACAGCGATCTGCGCGACCACGAGACCAAACGGCTGGTGCTGCAGGCCGAGCGAGACCTTGCGCCGGTGCTGCAGCAGCCTCAGCGCGGCGAGCACGGCGATGATCACGATGGCGGAGATCCAGCCTGCCGCCACGCTCATGTTGTTGTTGGCGATGCCGCTGATGACGGGGTGATCGATGCGGACGGAGCCGCCCTCGCCGATAAGCCACAGAGCCACGCCCTGCAGGGCGAGGAAGTAAGCCAGCGTCACCACGAACGACGGAATGCCGAGCTTCGCCACGAGGAGACCGATGGACAACCCGATCACCGCTCCGAAGGCCAGCGCTGCGAGCACCGCGACGACCCAGTTCTGGCTGTGCTCCACCATCAGGACGCCCATGACACACGCGGCCACGCCGCCAGCGAATCCGGCCGAAAGGTCGATCTCGCCCAGCAACAGGACCATGACGAGCCCCATCGCGAGGATGATGATCGAGCCAGACTGGGTGATCAGGTTGGCCATATTGAGGTTGGACAGGAACCGGTCGTTCAAGAAGTTGAACACGATGAACAGCACGACGAGACCCGCGATTGACGGCAGAGCTCCCATGTCGCCACCACGTACGCGGGTGATGTAGGCCCGGACGGACTCGCCGAACGTGTCGGCCTGCGTCAGGTCAGAGGCGAAGCCGGCCTCTTCGGCGTCAGTGATGATGTCAGTCATGATGTGCTCGCAGCTGTAGTGGAGGGTCCGGTGACGCCACCCGATTGTCCGGTCGTGATGAGCTCGACGACCTGCGTCGAGGTCACATCCTTGGTCTTGACGTCGGCGGCAACGCGGCCGAGGTAGAGCGCCGTGATGCGGTCGGCCACCTCGAAGACATCGGTCAGGTTGTGCGAGATCAGCAGCACGCCCACGCCGGAGTCGGCGAGGCGGCGCACGAGGTCGAGCACCTGGCGGGTCTGCGCGACGCCGAGGGCGGCGGTTGGCTCGTCGAGCAGCACGACGCGTGAGTTCCACAGCACCGACTTCGCGATTGCCACGGTCTGTCGCTGGCCGCCTGACAGGCTTGCGACGCTCTGACGTACGGACTTGACTGTGCGGACCGACAGCGAGGTCAGTGCTTCTCGAGCCTTGGACTCCATCGTCGTCTCGTCGAGGACGAGGCCGTTCTTCTTCTCGCGGCCGAGGAACATGTTCTCGACGATGTCGAGGTTCTCGCACAGGGCGAGGTCCTGGTAGACGACTTCGATGCCGAGCGCGGCTGCGTCCTTGGCGCTGGTGACGTGCTGGGGCTTGCCGTCGAAGAGATACTCACCCGAATCGGCTGGATAGATGCCAGCAATCGCCTTGACCAACGTGGACTTGCCGGCGCCGTTGTCCCCGACGAGGGCGGTTACTTCACCGGGATAGATGGCGAGGTCGACGTCATGGAGGACGTGGGCGACGCCGAAGCTTTTGTTGATTCCGCGCAGATGAAGGATCGGCGACTTTTCACTCATGACGTGCCTTCCGAGAGTGCAATGTTCGTGACGTGGCGATGCTACTCACAGCGTTGGGTGTGGCCTTCCGGAGTACGGAAGGCCACACCCGTTGCTGTTAGCTGATGCCTGCGTCAGCGCACAGCTTGGCGTAGTCGCCAGTGCACACGTCCGCGGCCTTCATGTCGCCTGCCTCAATCGGAGCTCCGACGTTGGACTTGTCGATGGCAACCGGATCGAGGAGGACGGCAGGCACGTCGCGCTTGCCGGTTTCGTCCTTGACCGTTCCAGTCGTCTTCGCTTCGTCGCCGTTGACCAAGGCGATCGCAGCCTCAGCAAGCGCGCCAGCCTGGCCCGTTGCCGACTTCGCAATCGTCATGCACTGGTCGCCCGTCAGGATGTTCTGCAGTCCCTCGACCGTTGCGTCCTGTCCGGTCACGGGCACCTTGCCGTTCTGACCGTTCTTCTTCAGGATCGAGATGACACCGCCCGCGAGGCCGTCGTTGGCGGCGTAGACGCCGTCAACCTTGCCATCGACCTTGGTGTAGAGCTGCTCGAAGATCGTCACGGCCTTCTCGTTGTCCCAGTCAGGCACGGCCTGCTCGGCAACGTTCTTGTAGGTCGTGATCTTGTCCAGAACACTGTGCGCACCCTGCGAGAACAACGTGGCGTTGTTGTCGGTCGGCGAGCCGTTCAGGTAGATGATGTCGGCGTCCTTGTCTCCGAGGCACTTGGCGAGACCTTCACCCTGGAGGGCGCCGACCTTCGCGTTGTCGTAGGAGATGTAGACATCGGCCGAACCACCGAGCGTGAGGCGGTCGTAGTCGATGGTCTTGACGCCCTGCTTCTTGGCCTTCTCCTCGATTGCAGCACCCGAGTCGGAGTCGAGGTTGACGATCGCGAGGACTGTCACACCGTCGGTGATCATGCCGTCGGCGATGGTCGCCATCTTGTCCGCGTCACCCTCGGCGTTCTGGATGTCGTAGTCGACTCCAGCAGCCTTGAATGCCTTCTCGAGAGCCGGGCGGTCAGCTGATTCCCAGCGAACCGATGACTTCGTGTCGGGAAGGATGACGCCGATCTTGCCCTTCTTCGCGTCGCCGTCGCCGTCGCCAGCGCTGTCCGAGCCGCCACAGCCAGCGAGCGCGAGGGTCGCACCCATGACTGTCGCAAGTACCAGATTGCGTGTCCGCTTCACACAGACCGCCTCCTCATTCTCCAGTAGTGCGTCACGCGATGGACATGAGTTGGTCATCGGCGCGCAATTGTTGTTTGCAACAACGTATAGGGTGATCGCCGTCACGTCCAGCCTCCCGGACAACAAATTCTGCACCGCGTGTCGCCCTCTGATTCTGAGATGGAAAAGGGGCAAATTGTCATCAAAGACCTCGCTGACCTGCAGCGACGTGGTTCGCGCGGTTTCAGGCAAGCTGATGCTGGAAGGCGTACGCCGCTGCTGCGGTTCGCGATTTCACGTTCGTCTTGGCGAATATGTTGCTCAGGTGACGGGCGACCGTCTTCTCGCTGAGAAACAGTTCGGCGGCTATCTGCGGGTTCGTGCGGCCCGCCGCGACGAGCCGCAGCACCTCGATCTCACGCGCTGTCAGCCCGTCCGGCCTTCCCCCGCCGAGCAGACGCTCGACCTCGCGCCGGGCGGGCACCGCGCCCAGCTCGTCGAACGTCCGGCCCGCCACGACGAGCTCCGCCCGGGCCGAGTCCTCGTCACCCATCGCACGGAACGCCTGGCCGATGCGGGTACGGGCCACGGCTGCCTCGTACCGCACCCCGAGGTCGAGCCAGCCTTGCCAGGCTGTCCGGAGGAGGGACAGGGCGCCTGACGGGTCGTCACGCGAGAGGCTCACCGAACCACCGGCCAACGAGGCGGCGGCAGACAAGGCGGGCGACGCGAACGACGCGGCGATGTCCTCGAGCTCCGCCGCGGCCGAAGCAGCAGATTCCACGTCTCCCAACACCAGGAGCACCTCGATCACAGCCGGAAGAATGCGGCTCCGTCGTACCGGGTTCCGATAGTCCTCGAGCATCCTCCGAGCCGTCGAGCCGGCAGAGTCGATCCTCCCTTGGGCCATCCACAGCAGGGTCAGTCCGGGCTGCGGGTCGTTGCCGTGCTCATCGGCCGCCGCATAGGCCACGGCAGCGTCGTCGAGATCGCCTCGGAGCCGGAGCACGTCGCCACGCTCCCGATGGATCTCACCCAAGGCTCCCTTGCCCAGGCCCTGAGCCACGTACCGCTCCTCGGCGAGCGCGAGCTCGTCCAGTGCGTCAGACCACGCTCCCTGCGCCCGCATGATCTGTGCCCGGTGGACTGCCGCCTGGCCTGTGAACGGCACGAGTCCTTCCTGCTGCTCGCACCAGGTCGACAGCAGGTGCGTCCAGTCGGCCATTCGGCGGACGTCGTCGAGCTCCTGGCAAGCGTCGATCATGATGCAGTAGATGCTGCCCGACATGATCGGTGACACCTCCCCGGCCGCGACCCCGACCATGGCTTCGTCGAGCAGTGCCAAGCCTTCCTGGACTCTTCCCTGGTACACCAGCATCCGACCTTGAACCACGAGACCGATGGCAACCAGATCGGGCTCGCCATGGCGGCGGCCAGCATCCGCGACTGTGATGGCCATGTCATGCGCCTCGGAGACCTGACCGCTGAAGACGAGCTTGAACATCTGATTCATTTGGAGGAAGCCCTGCTCGCCGCTGTCCGGCAGGGATTCCAACAGCCTGGAGGCTCGCGAGAGCCAGCCGGCACTAGCCCCCGGATGGTTCGAGCCGTCGAGCACCCGCGTCAACAGCAGCGCGTCGCGAGCCGCGGCCAGGTCATCACCGGCGTCGTCATGCAACTGGAAGCAGCGCTGCAGCGCCCGGACACTCTTCTCCGTGTCGCCGACGAGGTATGCCGCGGTCGCCAGCGCCCGTAGGTCGGACGGGTCGAGCTCGTCCAGGTCGGGAACCGAAAGCTGCTGGTGAGCGGCTCGCCACTCGTGACGGCCGTACGCCTCCCGTCCCCGAATGAGTTCGTCGACGATGTCCACCGCAACCTCCTTGATGAAGGCTACGCCCGAAGAACCGAGATCAGGCAGCACTCGTGGCCGTGGTCCTAGTGCTCATGCGCTCGCCAAGGTGCTTTGCGACGTGCCGGGAGTCCCGGTTCGCGCCGGCGATCAACATGGATGCCGCGGCGGACTGGAAGCCGAGCCCGCAGAAGTACAGGCCGGGTGCTGCATCGACCACTCCGCGCATCTCAACGGGCCATCCGTGTTCGTCGAAGATTGGCAGGTCGATCCAATCGAACGCCTGCTTGAAACCGGTGCACCAGACGACGTTGGCGACGTCGACGACCCGACCACCGTCGAGCACCGGACGTCCACCCTCGACGCCGACGACTCGCTCCTGGAGCCGCTCGACGCCGCGAGCCAACAGGTCGGACCGCTTCACACGCAGCGCCGGGCCTCCATGGAACCGAAACTCGTCCATCTCCTTGCGTCCCATCGGCGTGCGACGTGAGAGGACGTGCTTGAACACGAACAGGACGATCGGGAAGACGATCCTGTACAGGGGCGATGTCAGTCGGACAGGGATCTGGCCCGGGTCGCGACCACAAAGAATCGTTGGATGGTCGGCGGAGACCTCGAAAGCCACATCGGCGCCCGAGTGGGAGGCCCCAACGACGAGCACCGGGCCCGGACGGAGCTGGGCGGATCGGCGATACTCGCTGGAATGCATCTGCATGATCATCGGGTCGAGCTCGTCGGCGAACTCGGGCACGAGTGGCGCTCGTCCGAACGTCCCAGTGGCAACGACGACGTTATCGGCAAAGATCGTGTCGTCGCCGCAGGTTGCGACGTACCCGTCGCCATGGGCTGCGAGCTGGTCGACCCGGGTGTTGAGCCGGACCGGGATCTCGAAGTGGTCAGCGTAGGTCTCGAAGTAGTTCGCGACGTCCTCCTTGCCGGGGTACGACCATCTCGGTGCTGGGAACGGCAGACCGTGGATGCTGTCGTACTTCGCGGGGCTGTACAGCTTCAACGTGTCCCACTGGCGCCGCCAGCCGTCACCGACACGCTCGTTGGCATCGATGACGAGGCAGGGACGCCCACTGAGCTGCAGGTGGTGCGCAGTTGCGAGACCGGACTGGCCGGCCCCGATGATCAGCGTTTCGACGTGTTCGACGGACATGATGACCTCCAAGTGATGAGGTCATTCACGCTACGAATCGCCGCAGTCCTGTCGCATCGGGCGATTCACCCATTCGCGAATCCTGCGTATGGGTAGGTCGGTTCACGCTGAGTCAGAGCAGGCTACGCAGCACGTACGGCATGATGCCGCCGTTGCGGTAGTAGTTGGCCTCGCCGGGTGTGTCGATTCGGACCACTGCGTCGAACTCAACTTCCCCAGCCTTGACGTGAACCGTCTTGGGGATGCGTCCTTCGTTCAGCTCGGTGATGCCGGTGAAGTCGAAAGTCTCCTCCCCCGTCAGTCCCAGCGACTCAGCCGTCTGGCCGGCCGGGTACTGCAGCGGGAGCACGCCCATACCGAGCAGGTTGGAGCGGTGAATGCGCTCGTAGGACTCGGCGATGACGACCTTGACGCCCAGGAGCGCAGTGCCCTTGGCAGCCCAGTCGCGCGAAGAACCGGAGCCGTACTCCTTGCCCGAAAGAACGACGAGCGGGATGCCTGCGTCGATGTACTTCTCGGATGCCTCGAACACTGTGGTGACCGGCGTGCCGTCGGCGAGCAGGTCGCGGGTGAAGCCACCCTCGGTGCCCGGTGCCAGCTGGTTGCGCAGGCGGATGTTGGCGAACGTGCCGCGGATCATGACCTCGTGGTTGCCGCGACGTGATCCGTACGAGTTGAAGTCGCGCGGCTCGATGCCGTGCTCCGAGAGGTACGTGCCCGCCGGGCTGTCCTTCTTGATCGCACCAGCCGGGCTGATGTGGTCAGTCGTGACCGAGTCGCCGAGCTTGAGAAGCACGCGCGCTCCGCTGACCTCGGTCACCGGATCTGGCTCAAGACCCATGCCGTCGAAGTAGGGCGCCTTGCGAACGTACGTCGAGTTGGGATCCCACTCGAACACGTCACCGTCAGGCGTCGGCAGGTTCTGCCAGCGCTCGTCTCCGGCGAAGACGTCGGCGTACTCGCGGCTGAACGTGTCGGAGTCGATCGAAGACGCGATGACGTCCTCGATCTCCTGCGGTGTCGGCCAGATGTCCTTCATGAACACGTCGTTGCCGTCGGGATCCTGACCGAGCGGGTCGGTGTAGAGGTCGACGTCCATCGAGCCGGCCAGGGCGTACGCGATGACCAGCGGCGGCGACGCGAGGTAGTTCATCTTGATGTCGGGGTTGATGCGTCCCTCGAAGTTGCGGTTGCCCGACAGCACGGCGGTGACCGCGAGGTCGCCATCGTTGACGGCCTTGCTGACCTCGGGGATCAGCGGACCGGAGTTGCCGATGCACGTCGTGCAGCCGTAGCCGACGAGGTTGAAGCCGAGCTTGTCGAGATAGACGTCCAGGCCGGACTTCGAGTAGTACTCCGTGACAACCTTCGAGCCCGGTGCCAGCGTCGTCTTGACCCAAGGCTTGCGCTGCAGGCCCTTCTCGACGGCCTTCTTGGCGAGCAACCCGGCGCCGATCATGACCGACGGGTTTGACGTGTTGGTGCACGAGGTGATCGCCGCGATCGTGACAGCGCCGTGGTCGAGCTCGAACGTCGTACCGTCCTCGAGCGTCACCGACTGCTTGTTGCTGGCATCGGAGGTTCCGGCGTAGTCGGCAAGCGCGGTTTTGAACGACGACACCGAATCGGTCAACGAGACACGGTCCTGAGGACGCTTCGGGCCGGCGATCGAGGGCACGACATCGCCCAGATCAAGCTCGAGGTACTCCGAGAAGCGCGGTTCGTTGTCAGCGTCGTGCCACAGGCCCTGAGCCTTCGCGTAGGCCTCGACGAGAGCGATCTCATCCTCGGTGCGGCCCGTCAGACGGAGGTACTTGGTGGTCTCGTCATCGATCGGGAAGACGGCGATCGTGGAGCCGTACTCGGGGCTCATGTTGCCGATCGTGGCGCGGTTGGCCAGCGGTACGGCGCCGACTCCGGAGCCGTAGAACTCGACGAACTTGCCGACCACACCGTGCTTGCGGAGCATCTCGGTGATAACCAGGACGAGGTCTGTCGCGGTGGCGCCTTGCGGCAGCTCACCGGACAGCTTGAAGCCGACGACTCGCGGGATCAGCATGCTGATCGGCTGGCCGAGCATGGCTGCCTCGGCTTCGATGCCGCCGACGCCCCAGCCAACGACGCCCAGGCCATTGACCATCGTGGTGTGCGAATCGGTGCCAACGCAGGAGTCCGGGTAGACCGTCCCATTCTTGTCGAACACGACGCGGGCGAGCTTCTCGATGTTGACTTGGTGAACGATGCCGGTGCCCGGCGGGACGACCTTGAAGTCGTCGAACGCGCCTTGGCCCCAGCGGAGGAACTGGTAGCGCTCGCGGTTGCGCTCGTACTCGATCTCGACGTTGCGCTCGAATGCTTCCGGCGTACCGAAGACATCGGCGATCACGGAGTGGTCGATGACCATCTCGGCGGGAGCGAGTGGGTTGATCTTGGTGGCGTCTCCCCCGAGATCAGCCATGGCCTCGCGCATCGTGGCGAGGTCGACGACACACGGAACGCCGGTGAAGTCCTGCATGATCACGCGGGCGGGCGTGAACTGGATTTCCTTGCTGGGCTCAGCATTGGCGTCCCAGCCGGCCAGCGCCTCAATATCCGCCTTCGTGATGTCGGCGCCGTCCTCGGTGCGGAGCAGCGACTCGAGGAGGACCTTCAGGCTGAACGGGAGGGTCGAGACATCGAGTCCCTCACCTGTCACCGCGTCCAGGCGGTAGTAGTCGTAGGAGGTGTCCCCGACCTTGAGTGAGTCCTTGGACTGAAAACTGTCGACGGCCATGTCTTCTCCTTCACGCTGTCAGGTCCCATCCTGCCCAGCATCTGCTCACAATGCATGGTCAGGTTGCCCTAACACGGCATTCTCAATCGAACTGTCTTGATATCAAGATACATGATATCGAGATGTTCTAGACAGTGCCCATCAGAGCAGGCGTGGGAACTGCAGGAGGAACGGCGAGAAGAAGAAGATGTAGAGCAGTGCGACTCCGAGCACGCCTGCGACGCCGGCCACGTCCAGCGCCACCAGAGCGCGGCGTCGGCCCGATGCGGTGACCGCGTCGGCACCCTCCCCGCGTACGACCTTGGTACGCGTGACCCAGTCGGCAAACCCGCGACCAGTCGGCAGCAGCAGCGGAATCAGGAGTACGAGGAGCGCAAGATAAGCCGCTCCCCCGAAATGCCAGCTCTCCGGGGTCAGACGACGGAAGGCGGTAGGCAGGCCGATCGGGATGGCGGCAACCGACAGATCGAGCAGCGCCGCCATGACGAGTCCGCGCAGCAGGCCCCTCCCTGGGCCAGTCGGCGCGTCATCTCCAACATCGACGACCTTGATGCCCATGCGGTGCTTGCCGATGCTGTGGCCGCGGATGCCCTGGCGCAGTCCGTTGTTCCAGATGAGGAACAGCTCGCCGGCGATGAGCCCGCTGAGCAACAGGTCGTCCGAGAGGCTGATGGTCCAGAAGTCATTCGAGCTGTCTGCGACCAAGGCGTTCAAGCCACGACCCGCGAAGTACAGCAGTGCACCGATCGTGAACGCGAGGCAGAAGAGCAGCGCGTCTTGTACGAGTGCGTCGCGCCGCAGTTGCTTGGTCGTCCGGAACTCGTCCATAGGTCTGTCCTACCGCATGGAAGCCACATATGTGGTGACGGCGCGACCGTTGCGGACACGGTCTTCCCAGGTGACTCCCGCTCCCAACAACAATGCGCCGGCCGATGCGATCAGCACCCAGCGCGGAAGGGCGAGTGCGAGTGGTCCGACGTTGACGAGTACGAGCAGCAACAGGATTGCGGCCCCGATGACGAACGGCGCCTTCCACTTCTTGGCGACGCCGATTGTCAGTGCGACAAAGGCCCCGATGCCGAGCAGCAACGCGCGTAGTCCGGTCGGCTCGTTCAAAGCAAGCGGAAGGCTCGGCAACAGTGCGAGCAGCAGCCCTGACCCCAGTGCCCTGACAGTCGTGACCTTGGGTTGATCACGCATCCACCACAGTCCGGCCACGAGGAGCACGGCGCCGAACGGGAGCGTGTAGGCCTCCACCGTCTCGACATCGCTCGCCACGAGGCGAAGTACATACGCGAATCCAAGTGCTCCGAATCCGACCCAGCGGAAGTAGGGCCGATCTGGCGTGAACAGCGAGATCAACGAGACCGCCGCGCCAAGAACGGTCCAGATGGCGGCGAGCCAGCCGAGGGACACGTCGCCCACGCTGGCGATTCCAATGCCGATGGCCGCGACCAGGACGGTGGCAGCTTCGATGCCACGGCGGCCGATCACCGAACGCAATGGGACCGACGCAACTGCAAGGCCTACGCCGGCGGCAATGACCAGCGAGAGCGCGATGTACCGATCGGGTTGATCTGCGAGATCGGTCGCGATGCCAACAGCTCCCAAGCCCCAGCCTGCGGCAGCGAACGCAATGAGTTCGCGCCGCCAGATGTCCTTCGACCGGATCACGATTGCGGCAAGCACGGCAGCAGCGATCAGCCAGACGACCAGCGTGGCTGAGCGCGATGGCAAGGACAGGACCGGCGCAAGCGCAACGACCGCAGGGCCGACCAAACTCCATGCGAGGTTGTCGCGCGGCGGAGCCTCGGACAATGCAGCGCCCATCGCGATTGCTGCCAGCGCCACGACCGTAAAGGGCGCTTCACCTGCAGCCAGCGCAACCATGGCACCGACCAGGGCGATCACCATCGCGGCTGGCGCGAGCCAGGTACGTACGGACTTCGCCTCGGGCCACCACCGGACGAGGAAGACGCCGACCGCGAGAGCGCCGAAGACGATGGCGGCGAGCCACCAAGGGCCGGGACCCTCTTCGATCATGGTCGGGCGGGACCAGAATGGCTTCAAGCCGTCGAGTGAATCGAAGGACTCCCCTACCAGCGACGCGACCGTCTCTAGCCAGGGCAGAGCGGCAACGGTGAGCCCGGTGCCGAGCAGCCCTGTGCCGATACGTGCTCCGGCTGACCAGGGGTCCTTCCGCCTGAGCGCCAGGCTGCCGGTAACAACCAGTCCGGCGACAACGAGCATGGCTCCTCGATCCCCGTGTGCCGACTCCACCGGGAGGACGATCAATGTCGCCAGACCCAGTAAGGCAATCGCCGCGGCGATCATGGCCGTACGGCGTTCGATCACGCCGACAGCAATCGTGATCAACACAGTCACGAGCAGCGGCAGGCCGTGGCGCTCGGTGAAGAGCTGCTCGGCACTCGGATTCTCAAAGGCTTCGACCACAGCTGCAACGGCCATGAACACGACACCGACTGCACCCGCGATGGCAAGCAGGATCGACGTGAGCTGGTGCTTGAGCTTCAACGCGACCAGCAAGAAGACAGCAACGAAGACCGTCGCCACGAGAGCCGACCAGAACGGTGCCCAGTCGGCCTCGTCGAACAGCTCGACGCCGATGGCCGCTCCACCGATCCATGGCGCGACTCCCGCAACGATCATCGGGGCGACGAGCCGCTTCTCGTCGAGACGCGGCTTGGCCCATTGCACGACATACGAGCTGACCGCGAACATCACCGCCGACCAACCCGCTGCCGCAGCAACCGGTGACAACCCATCCAGACCGAACAGCCCCTGGTCCCACGCGGCGAACCAGTCGACTGTCACGAGTCCGAGGAACACAGTCCACAACGCCTCGGCGGATGCCCTCAGCCCGCGTCGGGTGATCAACGTGGCGAGGAGCCCGATCACCGCGGTGAAAGCCAAGAGCACGAGCGCTCGGCCGGTGACGCCGAGCGAGCCCCACGAGACTGTGATGAAGATGATCCCCGCGACGAGTATGAACAGGGCGCCGAGTCCCAACAGGATCGATCCGGTCGACATCTTGCGTTGGACCGGAGGCTTCGGCATCGCAGGCGCCTTCGGGAGCGTCGCGGCGGCAACAGCCGGTGTGGCGACCGGGGAAGCCGGAGTAGCCGAAGGGCGAGCCTTCTCCAGCAACGCGTCGGCGTGGAGCAAGGTCTGCCAGAGCTCTCTGGCTGCCTGAGAGGTCAGGTCGAAACCGCACTTGGTGCAGATCGACCGACCACTGATCGGGGCGGCGCAGCTGGGGCACACGGACGGATCGGCGAAGCGCATGCCTCACTCTGGCATGGAGTCCGCTCAATTCCGGACGAGAACCGCCACGCACTCGACGTGATGTGTCATCGGGAACAACGCGAAAGCGCGCAGGCTGTCGAGCGAGTACCCGAGCGTTTCGAAGGTGGCCAGGTCGCGCGCCAGAGCCGCCGGATCGCACGCGACGTACACAACTCGTCGAGGCGAGAGCTCGACGATCGCCGGAACAACCTTCTTGGCGCCCGTACGCGGTGGGTCGAGGACCACGACATCCACGTGTACGCCAACTAGTCCCTCGCGCAGTGCGCGCTCGACCGTCGCACCGACGAGCTTGACCTGCGGCGATCCGTGCAGATTGCGGCGTGCGTCCTTGGCCGCCTGCTGGTCGGACTCGACACTGATCACGGTGCCGGACTCCCCCACCGCATCCGCAAGGAATGCGGTGAACAGCCCGACACCGGCGTACAGGTCGGCGACCACGTCGCTCTCCTTGGCCATCGCACCCTCGAGAACCGCGTCGACCAAAGTTGAGGCTGCGGCCGGGTGTACCTGCCAGAAGCCCGATCCGGAGACCCGAAAATCCTTGTCGTGCACGCGTTCGATGAGGGCGCCTCGACCACCACGGGTGGTCCCGTCGACAGCGACGACCCCGTCTACGGCGGCTTCCACCTCGTCGGAGATCGAGGCGTCGGTGACCAGCATCCGCTCCCCTGTCGACGAGACAATCGACTCGACCGACTCGGCATCCCACGTGTGGCCCAGCACCGGCGGGATGTCGGGGTGCGCGATCACGCAGCGGTCCACGGGTATGACGTCGTGAGACCGATGTCTGCGCAGCCCGGGCCGGCCGTCCTGGTCGACCGCGAACGTCACTCGCGTCCGCCAGCCCAGATCAGGCGGATCGACGGACTCAACCTCGCCAGCCCAATCGATCCCGGCCAGGCGCTGGAGCTGCTCTCGCACGACATCACCGAGAAGCGAGCGCTGAACAGCGGGATCAACGTGCTGGAAGTCGCAACCGCCACACTGCCCCGCGTATGCGCACGGCGGCGCCACGCGGCCAGGTGCGGCGTCGATGATCTCGACCGCATCGGCGCGGAGGAATGACTTCGAGCCGTCTGTGATGTGGATCCGTACGCGCTCGCCCGGTAGTGCGTGCCGTACGAACACCACCTGCCCGTCGATCCGAGCCACGCAGTGACCTCCGTGAGCGATCGGACCAACGTCGACGACGACGTCCTCCACGTGTTCAGTCACCTCGGAAGCCGCGACGCACGTCGCCCGCTGCGGGACGTTCCCTGCTGAGGCGTTCCTTCGCCTTGCCTGCCGAGTCAAGCTGGTAGGGAACGCTCGTGACCATCACGCCTGGCATGAACAGCAGTCGACCCTTGAGGCGCAGCGCGGTCTGGTTGTGAAGCAGTTGCTCCCACCAGCGACCGACAACGTACTCGGGGATGTAGACCGTGATCACGTCACGCGGGCTCGCCTTGCGGAGCTCCTTCACATACCGGAGCACCGGGCGTACGAGCTCGCGGTAGGGCGAATTGATGACCTTCAAGGGAACTGGGATCTCGAGCTCGTCCCAACGCTTCATCAGCTTCTCGGTCTCGGCCGGGTCGAACTCGACCGTCAGCGCCTCGATCGTGTTGGGACGTGACACCCGCGCATAGGCAAGCGCCCGCATCGTCGGCTTGTGCAGCTTGCTGACCAGCACGATCGCGTGAACGCGTGATGGCAGCCCGACATCTGAGTCGTCGATGGCCAGCTCGGTCGAGACGCGCTCGTAGTGCCGGCCGATGCCGCGCATGATCAAGAAGATGGCGACCATCGCAGCGATCGCGATCCAGGCACCCGCGAGGAACTTCGTCAGCAGCACGATCACGAGCACTGTCGCCGTCATGCCCAACCCGATCGAGTTGACGATGCGCGACCGAATCATGCGGGTCCGCTCGGCTGGATCCTTCTCAGTCTTCAGATGCCGAGTCCAGTGTCGGATCATGCCGAGCTGACTGAGGTTGAACGACACGAAGACGCCGACGATGTAGAGCTGGATCAGCTTCGTCACCTCAGCGTCGAACGCCTGGATCAGGACGATGGCAGCGACCGCCAGCAGGATGATGCCGTTGCTGAACGTCAGCCGGTCACCGCGGGTGTCCAACTGGCGCGGGAGGAATCCGTCACGGGCCAGGATCGATCCGAGGACCGGGAAGCCGTTGAATGCCGTGTTGGCCGCCAGGATCAGGATGACGCCGGTGCACGCGATCGTGAAGTAGAAGAGCGGCGTGAAGTCGCTGTAGAGCGTCTTGGCGAGCTGGCCGATCACCGTGTCCTGCTCGTACGAGTCGCCGACCGGCACCCCGTTCTTGAGCAGCTGGTGTGCGGGATTCTCGACATAACGCAGCTTCATCAGGTCGGCCAGCACGATGATGCTCATCAGCATCGTGATTGACAGCGTGCCGAGAAGGAACAGCGTCGTCGCGGCATTCTTGCTCTTGGGCTTCTTGAATGCTGGGACTCCGTTGCTGATCGCCTCGACACCGGTCAGGGCCGCACAACCGGATGAGAACGCCCGGGCGAGCAGGAACACCATCGCGAGTCCGCTCAGCCCCTGCTCGTACTGGCCCTCCGCCGAGATCTCGAACTCGGCGCTGGGCACCTCGGGCAAGTTGCCCGAGACGTACCGCGCATAGCCCCACAGGCCCATCAGCAGGATCGAGACCATGAAGAGATAGGACGGAACGGCGAACGCCTTTCCAGACTCTTTGGTCCCGCGCAGGTTGATCGCCATCAGGATGAAGACCAACGCCGATGCGGCCGTCGCTTCGTGGCCATCGAGCCAGGGCAACGCCGAAGCCGCATTCTGGACTCCTGACGACACCGACACCGCAACCGTCAGGACGTAGTCGACGAGCAGTGCGCTGCCCACGGTGAGCCCAGCCGTCGGCCCGAGGTTGACGGTCGCGACCTCGTAGTCGCCGCCGCCACTCGGGTAGGCGTGCACGTTCTGTCGGTAGGACGCCACGACAATCGCCATGACCAGTGCGACGGCAATGCCGATCTTCCAGTTGTAGGTGTATGCCGTCAGCCCGCCGAGCGACAGCGTCAGGAAGATCTCATCGGGTGCATACGCGACCGAGGACAGCGCATCGCTGGCGAAGACGGGGAGAGCGATGCGCTTCGGGAGAAGCGTCTCGCCGAGCTGCGTGCTGCGTAGCTTGCGACCGACCAATGCACGTTTGGTCGCCTCGATGATGCCCACGTGTGACGATGCTAGACCTGCATCTCGTCAGTTGGTTCGTCAACGTCGGAACAAGGTCGGCGGTGTGCATCACATTGCGTGCGCAGTCAGACTCGGTGCGGTGTAGCGTCGCCTGCGTGCACATCGTGATCATGGGTTGCGGCCGCGTCGGCTCGACTCTCTCCCACAGCCTTGAGGAACGCGGCCACACCACGGCCGTGATCGACTCCAACCCCGACGCGTTTCGGCGTCTCGGACCGGGCTTCAGCGGACTCACGGTCACCGGCCTTGGTTTCGATCGCGACGTGCTCATCGAGGCGGGCATCGAACGTGCCGACGGATTCGCCGCAGTCTCCAGCGGTGACAACTCCAACATCATCTCCGCGCGAGTGGCCCGCGAGCAGTTCAAGGTCGACACGGTCGTCGCGAGGATCTACGACCCGGGCCGCGCCGAGGTCTACGAGCGTCTCGGCGTACCGACCGTTGCGACAGTCCCTTGGGCTGCAGACCAAGTTCTTCGTCGGTTGGTGCCTGCTGGTTCAGAGCCCGCCTGGCGTGATCAGTCCGGCGATGTCCGTCTCGACACGGTCTTTGTGCCGTTCCCCTGGATTGGTCAGCGGATTGACAGGCTCGAAGCGCAGGCAGGCGTACGCGTTGCCTACCTGACGCGTTTGGGCTCGGGACTGATTGCCACGGCAGACACCGTCATCCAGGAAGGCGACTACCTGAGCGTGTTCATGCGCGAGGATGCCGCGGACCGTGCTCTCGCTGCCATCGAGGCTGGACCGGTGGAGGACTGATGCGCGTCGTCATCGCAGGGGCAGGCGCCGTTGGGCGTTCCGTCGCCCAAGAGCTGATCGACAACGGCCACACGGTCCTGCTCATCGACAAGTCCCCCTCGTCGATCAGGTCCGACATCGTTCCCGATGCGCAATGGCTGCTCGCCGATGCCTGCGAGCTGTCATCACTTGCCGAGGCGCAGCTCGAATCAGCCGACGTCGTGATCTCATCGACCGGCGACGACAAGGCCAATCTCGTCATCTCCCTGCTCGCGAAGACCGAGTTCGCTGTCCCCCGTACGGTCGGGCGCGTCAATCACCCGAGCAACGAGTGGCTGTTCAGCGAGTCCTGGGGAGTCGACGTCTCAGTGTCGACACCGCGACTCATGGCAGCCCTCGTCGAGGAAGCTGTGGCGGTCGGTGATCTCGTACGACTGTTCACGTTCCGGCAGAGCAGCGCCAACCTGGTCGAGCTCACGATGCCCGAGGATTCCCCGTTCATCGGCAAGCGCGTCAGCGAAGTTCCGTGGCCGGACGATGTCGTACTGGTCGCGATCCTGCGCGATCAGTCGATCCAGACACCCGACAGCGATCGATCGCTCGAGGCTGGTGACGAGCTGTTGTTCGTCACACCGGAGGACGCCGAGGACCGCCTCGGCGAGCTCCTCTCACCCAAGGGCTGAGCGAGTCTCGGCATCAGCCGGCGTACGGTTGCGGCCGAGCAGCCAGGCCATGACTGCGAAGGATGCCAACTGCAAGGGCCAGCCGAGCGCCAGCTTGGCGGTTCCGAGCAGCGCCACATGATCAGTCGCATACAGCGGGTACTGCACCGCCACGCGTAGGACGCACGGCACCGCCAGGATCCAGGTCAACTGCGAACAGAGCTTCACCAGCGGCTTGTCCTCGTGCCAACCGGTCGGGTCACCGACGATGCTGCCGATCATGAACCCGACGATCGGCCAGCCGATCAGGATCGATCCGATGAACACGACCGCGTAGCCGCCGTTGATCAGGATGCCCGGCAGGAACACATCGCGAGCCTCACCGGAGCGGGCTGCGAACAACGTCGCGATGCCGATGCCGAACAGCGCATTGATGACGAACTGGACATTCGAGCGCTGCACGACACGTACGAGCAACAGAGCAACGGCTACTGCGACACTCGCGGTCAGCGAGACCTTCAGGCTGTGCGTCGTGATCCAGCACAAGGTGAACAGTGCGATCGGTGCGGCGCTCTCCGCCACTCCCCGACGACCGCCGAGCGCTGTCGCCAACCGGGCGCGTACAAGCTCTTCAACCGTCTCGTGCGGCGTGCTCATGCCTCGAGTTCGTAACGGGGGTTGTAGATCACGCGGCAGCCATTCCGGGTGCCGATGCGGCCGAAAGCCTTGAGCTGGCGGCCCGCAGCGATGCCTTCGATCTTGCGACGGCCGAGCCAGATCAAGGTGACGCTTGCCGATCCGTCGTACAGCTCGGCCTCGAGGGCCGTCACGCCGTCAACCGGGCGGAGGGTCACGGAACGCAGAACGCCATGGAGCGTGACAACGGCACGGTCGGGCTGGCTCGCGATGAGCTTGCAGCCGGCCTTGGCCGCGTCGAGCTTGAGCTCGCTCGACTCCTGATGCTCGCTCGAAAGCCGGTCGAGCGTCTTGCTGATGCGTCCCATGGTTCGGATTCTAGTCCTCGGTGGGGGCCGCGGTGGCGTTAGGAGGAATCGTCAGCAGGAGTGGTTCGCGCTGGATGCGGGGTTCGGCACCACGTACGACGATCACGTCCCGGAGCGCTGACATCAACGGGTGATCCTCGGAGAACAACGCGGCCTGGCCGAGGAGCGTCGCGCGAAGCATCCAGCGCGGTCCCTCAATGCCGAGGATCAGGCTGGGCTGCACTCCGGACTCGCCGTCGGGCATGGTCGCCGGCATCGTCACCTGTAGCTCGATGCCGTACGGGCCCTCTGCTTCAGTGCATTCGCCACCGAGACGCGCGACCTCTTCGAGGATGTCCGCTCGCACGTCGTCCCACAGTCCACCGGAGCGGGTCGCAGCAAAGGCTCGCAGTTCGAGCGCGGAGTCGTCAGCGACCAACATGACGGATCCAATGTCGCCGTCTTCGTTGTCCGCAGGCAGCTGCAAGCCGAAACCCTCCTCACCACGCACCAGAAGCGATCCAAGATCGATATAGCCCTCTTCTTCGGTGCCTGACTTCTCGCTTGAGTCCCAAGGACCCTGGTCGCGTACGCCGGGCGCTTCAGGAGCGGGGACGTCGACGACGTCCTCGACCTCTTGTCTGTCCTTCTTGCGCAGGCGTGCCATCAGCTTCTTTCATCGCGGGTTGCGGTGGCCGCATGACCACCTGTTGAACCGTAGCCCCCTGCGCCACGGACCGAATCCGAAAGCTCGGCGACCTCGGAGAAGGTGACGTGTTCAACCCGCTGGATCACGAGCTGGGCGACTCGGTCACCCCTGACTAGGTGGATCGAGTCGTTCTGGTCGTGGTTGACGAGCAGGACCTTGATCTCTCCCCGATAGCCCGCGTCGATCGTCCCGGGCGTGTTGACGATCGACAGGCCGTGTCGAAGGGCAAGCCCTGAGCGTGGGTGGACAAACGCGGCAAAGCCCTCGGGCAGGGCGATGGCAATACCCGTCGGTACGAGAGTGCGTTCGCCCGGAGCGAGCGTCACATCGACTGTCGTGACGAGGTCGGCACCGGCATCGCCGGGGTGCGCATAAGCGGGTAGCGGGACCCCCGCATCGAGCCGCGTGACACTGACCTCGCTCATGGCGATGACCCTACCTCCGTGCTCAGTGCCGACGGGATGAGGCAGGCTGGGAACGTGACGACATACAGCGAGCGACTCACCGCGCCGATTTCGTGGTGGTTGAGCGCCCTCGCGTTCGGCCTCGTCTGGGGCTGGATCCTTCTCGTCGCCACGACGTGGACGATTGCCATCATCACGGCGGTCTTCGTCAGTGCGCTCTGCCTGTACGCCGTGTGGCGCTTCGGATCGCTCCGCCTCAGCGTTGATCCCAATGGCCTTCGTGCTGGATCGGCGCTGCTTGACGACACGAGCCTGGGTGATGTCGAGATCCTGCACCGCGCCGAGTACCGAGCGCGGCTCGGTGTCGATGCCGACGCCCGCGCATACCTCGTGACCCGCCCCTATCTTGATCGCGGTGTGCTGGTGCAGGTGAACGACGCCGGCGACCCGACGCCGTACTGGCTGCTCTCCAGCCGCCGACCGGAGGCACTTGCGGCGGCACTGGGACACACTGGTTCTAAGAGCGAGGAGGCGACGCATGTCGAAGAAATCCAAGAAGGCTGACGAGCAGCGCCTGCTCGAAGAGGCGCCGCCTGCGAAGACCAAGGCACCGGGCAAGGGGGCCTGGAGACTCATGGACCGCGGATCCTCGATGGCAGCCGGAGCCCTGGCTGGCCGGATCTCGGCGCTCACCTGGAAGGCCGCAACCGGCAAGAAGCCACCCGTCAACGGACGCCATCCCGACGTCAGCACCAAGGACGCTGTTGCCTGGGCGATCATCGGCGGCGCAACCATCGAGCTCGTGAAGGTGGCGGTTCGTCGCGGAACGGCGACCTACTGGGTCAAGTCAACCGGACATCTGCCACCGGGCATGAAGCCCATCGCGACCGACAATCAAAAGGAGCCGGTCCCCACGGAACCGGCTCCACACAAGATACGAAAGTTCAGTCTGCGCAGTCGCGGCAGATGAACACGCCCTTCTTCTTCTCGGACGCCAGCTGACTGCGGTGGTGGACCAGGAAGCAGGACGAGCACGTGAACTCGTCGAGCTGCTTCGGGACAACCTGAACGGCCAGTTCTTCGTGCGAGAGGTCGGCTCCGGGCAGCTCGAATGACTCCGCCGCTTCGGTCTCGTCCTCGTCGACCTTGCCGGAGTTCTTCTCGTGGCGACGCGCCTTGAGCTCTTCAATGCTGTCTTCAGACTGCTCTTCTTCTGTCTTGCGGGGGGCGTCGTAATCGGTAGCCATCAACTCTCCATCGTGTGCGTAACAACCGGCGCGATTGTGCCACAACTCAGGGC
>JAKFCR010000106.1:0-2891 GCA_036676545.1 Aeromicrobium sp.
GAAGCACCGCATCGAGGACGCCGTCTCGGCCACTCGTGCAGCGATCGAGGAAGGCATCGTCGCTGGTGGCGGTTCCGCTCTCGTTCACGCGGTCTCCGTGCTCTCCGACAACCTCGGACTGACTGGCGACGAAGCCATCGGCGTACGTATCGTGCGCCTCGGCGCCGACGCTCCGCTCGAGTGGATCGCCCGCAACGGCGGCGTCTCCGGCGAAGTTGTCGTCAACAAGGTCCGCGAGAGCGGCCAGGGCTACAACGCAGCAACCGGCGAGTACGGCGACCTGGTCGCGCAGGGTGTTCTCGACCCGGTGAAGGTGACGCGTTCCGCGCTCGCCAACGCCGCGTCGATCACGGCCATGCTGCTGACGACCGAGACGCTCATCGTCGAGAAGCCGGCCGAAGAGCCTGCTGACGCTCACGCAGGTCACAACCACTAAATTTGGTTCCAAAGAGTGCCCGTCCCGTTCTGGGGCGGGCATTCTTGCGTCCGGACCCGCATGATGACAGCCCATAAGATTAGGTTAGGCTGCCCTTATGAAGAGACTCCCAGCGGCCATTGCCGTACTAGCCCTCCTGACCCTTTCCGCCTGCGGCTCATCCTCCGACGACGCCGAGTCGAGTGCCTGGACGTTCACGGACGACCGCGGTAGCAAGATCTCGTTGGACTCCGCACCCAAGCGCATCGTTGCCCAGTCATCGGTCGCCGCCGGCCTCAAGGACCTCGGGATCGACGTCGTCGGCACCTTC
Organism: Aeromicrobium sp.; assembly: GCA_036676545.1. Classification (GTDB taxonomy): domain Bacteria; phylum Actinomycetota; class Actinomycetes; order Propionibacteriales; family Nocardioidaceae; genus Aeromicrobium. The sequence continues at coordinate 747 of JAKFCR010000106.1, forward strand.
GGACCACTCAAGCTGAAGGACGGCTCTCTCGACCCGCAGGCAGCCGGTCTCGACCTGGACGAGATCACCGACGTCACCGCGGGTGGTGAGTACGGCAGTCTGGACCTCGAGAAGCTCGCCGCCCTCAAGCCCGACCTGATCATCACGAACATGTACCTGCCGCCAGAGCTCTGGTACATCAACGACGAGACGGCCAAGCGGGCAGCCAAGCTGGCTCCGATCCTTGCTGTCGACTTCCAGGGCGACTCGCTCATCGAGAGCATCGAGGACGTCCAGAAGGTCGGAGCAGAGCTCGGCGCAGACCTCGACTCCAGCAAGGTCGTGCAGGCTCGCGAGGACTTCGATGCCGCGAGCAGCCGCCTGACTGATGTCGGCGCCAAGCTCGGTGATCGGCAGATTCTCGTCGCTTCAGCTACCAAGGAGCTGCTCTATGCAGCCAATCCAGTCCGGTTCCCCGACATCGACTACTACGTCGACGCGCTCAATCTGCCAGTCATTGCCGCCAAGTCCAAGGCGGATGCGTACTGGGAAGAGCTGAGCTGGGAGAACGCGGACAAGTACGACGCAGACATCGTCATGGTCGACACGCGTGACGAGGGCGCTGCACTCAAGGAGTTCAAGGCGCAGCCGGTCTTCTCCACAATCACGGCGGCAAAGAACGAGGCATGGGTCGGCTGGGAAGCCGTCGCTCCGAGCAGCTTCGCCGCGTACGCCGACGTTATCAACCGTCTCGCCGACGACATCGAGGAGCAGATCTGAAGCGTCTGGGAGCAGTGCTGGCACGCGACCTTGCCAAGGTCAGTGAGCCAGGGGTGCGCGATCTCACGAGATGAGGGACCAACCGTCTGCTCCATGACCCGTACAATCAGGTCATGGAGCAGACGGGCATTCCTGACAAGTTCGCAGCCCTCGGGCTGACGTACGACGATGTGCTGCTCCTGCCGGGATTGTCTGATCTCAACCCGTCTGAGATCGACACCACGGCGCGCTTGACCCGCGGCATCAGTCTCAAGGTCCCGCTCATCAGCGCCGCGATGGACACCGTCACCGAGTCCCGCATGGCAATCGCCATGGCCCGCGAGGGTGGCATCGGTGTTCTGCACCGCAACCTGTCACTCGACGACCAGGCCTACCAGGTTGACCTGGTGAAGCGGACTCAGACGGGCATCATCTCCAACCCCGTGACGATCGGCCCGGACGCGACGCTCGAGGACCTCGACCGCATCTGTGGCGAGTACCGAGTGTCAGGTCTCCCGGTCGTCGACACCGACAACCGTCTCCTCGGCATCATCACCAACCGTGACCTCCGATTCACCCCCGTCGCCGAATGGGCATCGACCAAGGTCGACGAGGTCATGACCCCGATGCCTCTGATCACAGGCCACGAAGGCATCTCCCGCGAGGACGCCACGCTGCTGCTGCGCAAGCACAAGCGTGAGCGTCTGCCCCTGATCGACGACTCAGGTCGCCTCGTCGGACTCATCACGGTCAAGGACTTCGTGAAGTCCGAGCAGTTCCCGCAGGCCTCCAAGGACGCTGACGGCCGACTCATGGTCGGAGCCGCGATTGGCTACTTCGGCGACGCCTGGCAGCGCGCGACCACCCTGATCGAGGCCGGTGTCGACGTACTCGTCGCCGACACGGCCCACGGTCACGTCCGCTTGCTGCTCGAGATCGTCGAGCGACTCAAGACAGACCCAGCCACAAAGCACGTGCAAGTGATCGGCGGCAATGTCGCGACCCGTGAGGGTGCGCAAGCATTCGTCGACGCTGGAGCCGACGCAGTCAAGGTCGGCTTTGGTCCCGGCTCGATCTGTACGACTCGTGTCGTCACCGGATGTGGCGTACCCCAGATCACCGCCGTCTACGAAGCCTCGCTGGCCTGCAAGCCCGCAGGTGTGCCGGTGATCGCCGATGGTGGCCTGCAGCAGTCGGGTGACATCGCCAAGGCGCTGGTCGCCGGCGCCGACACCGTGATGATCGGCTCGATGCTCGCTGGCGTCGAGGAGTCGCCTGGCGAGGTCGTCTTCGTCAACGGCAAGCAGTTCAAGGCCTACCGCGGCATGGGCTCGCTCGGCGCGATGAGCAGCCGCGGCAAGAAGTCCTACTCCAAGGACCGCTACTTCCAGGCCGAGGTCACCAGCG
>JAKFCR010000107.1:0-9302 GCA_036676545.1 Aeromicrobium sp.
GGTCGAGAGCTTCAACGCGTTCACGGATCGCGTACGCGACACCCCGTTCACCAATCAGGCGGCACGCAACTTCACCCGCATGTTCTTCTCCGGCGCCTCCTCGGAAGTGCCGGACAAGCAGGGGCGCATCTCCGTGCCTCAGGTACTGCGCACGTGGGCGAGCCTCGATCGCGAATGCACCGTCGTGGGGGCGATGGACCGCATCGAGATCTGGGACTCCGAACGTTGGACCGAATTCTCCAACTCACAGGAAGGGCCGTTCGCGGACATGTCCGAAGAGGTCATGCCCGGAATCTTCTAGCGATTACCGCGTGGCGAGATCTTCGCCCGAGCGGATCTGACTCCACTTCCCCGGTGTCAGAACTGCCCGGTCGGGGATCTGGCACCACGGCATCGGGCAGGACAGCACGAACGCTCCGACTTACTGAAAGGGCAACACTGATGGACACGAGCACACGACGCGTACGGCACGAGGTTGCCGACGGCGTTGCGCTCATGGGCTTTTCCATCGCGATGTCCGTCGGGATCGCTGGACTCCTTGCCTTGCTGCTCGCGCTGGCAGGGGCTACGGCATGAGCGAGCGCAGCGAGCGAACAAAAGGGGCCCTCATGCCGCGGCCTCCGTACCGTTTCTGCTCTGCCACGGAGGTTGTGGCATGAGCGATGCGAAGCACGTGCCTGTCCTGTTGGACCGGGTCATGGACCTTCTCGCGCCGACCGTGGTGGGGGACAAGCCAGTGGTCGTCGACGCAACTCTCGGGCTCGGTGGTCACACCGAGGCGATGCTCAACCGCTTTGCCGATCTCCACGTCATCGGCATTGACCGTGATCCCGAGGCTCTGGCGCGTGCCAAGGCACGTCTTGCCCAATTCGGAGATCGGGTGACTTTCGCCCATGCCGTGTACGACGAGATCGCCGATGTCGTTCGCGATGCCGGTTTCAGCTCCGTCAGCGGTGTCCTGTTCGACCTGGGTGTCTCCTCGATGCAGCTCGACCTCGCTGAGCGTGGCTTCGCGTACGCGCAGGACGCTCCACTCGACATGCGCATGAACCCTGAGGACGAGCTCAGCGCCGCGGACGTCCTCAACACGTACGAGGCCACTGATCTCGCCAAGGTGCTGCGCTACTACGGCGAAGAGAAGTTCGCCAAGCGCATCGCCGACGCTGTTGTCGCCGCGCGGGAGGTCGAGCCGTTCACCAACAGTGCGCGTCTCGTCGACCTGATCCGGGACTCGATCCCGCAGGCAGCGCGCCGTACCGGAGGAAACCCCGCCAAGCGGACCTTCCAGGCCCTGCGCATCGAGGTCAACGACGAGCTCGGTGTCTACCGTCGTGCACTGCCGGCTGCCCTCGAGCTGCTCGCACCCGGTGGCCGCGTCGTGGTTCTGGCCTATCACTCGCTCGAGGACCGCATCACCAAGCACGAATTTGCCCGTGCCACCACGACCGATATTCCGCGCGACCTGCCGTTCGTACCCGAGGGCCACGAGGCGAAGTTCAAGCTCGTGACCCGCGGAGCCGAGGTCGCGACTGAAGCCGAGATCGAGGACAATTCCCGCGCACGTTCGGTACGCCTGCGCGTCGCCGAGAGGGTCGCGGCATGAGCGCGCGCCAGCGAGCTCATCATCAGGGGGCAGTCATGCCACGGCCTCCGTACCGTCTCTGCTCTGCCACGGAGGTTGTGGCATGAGTGTGCAGCCGGCGTTTGCGCCGTCCCGCCGGGAGATTGCACCCACTCCGCGCAGCGACGCCGTCGAGCGTGGACTCCGCCTGGTCAGGCCCGTACGCAGCCGCGCTCGCAAGGCGCCGTTCGTGGTCGTCGTCATGACCATGCTGTCCATCGGTCTGGTCGGGCTGATCATCATGAGCACGGTCCTGCAGGCGCAGTCGTTCGAGGCCGCCAAGCTCGAGCGTGAGGCAGCAGCACTCGAGATCCAGCAGCAGTCGCTGACCCGCGAAGTTGAGACGCTGCTGAGCCCGGCGAGTGTGGCTCAACGAGCACTCGTGTTCGGCATGGTGCCCAACACCAACCCGGCATTCCTTCGTCTGTCCGACGGCAAGGTGCTCGGCAAGCCCGAACCGGCCGCCAGTGGTTCCAACATCAGGTCGGTGGCCCGATGACCGCACGCGAAAAGGCATCCCGCCGTCGGTTGCGCTTCTGCCTCGCCATCGTGGTCGGGATCTTCGGCGTCTTCGCCGTGCGGTTGTTCCAGATCCAGGGCCTCGATGCCAGCGCGTACGCCGCGAAGGCGGTCAGCGCCGGCACCAACACGAGCACCGTGCCTGCTCCGCGCGGCCAGATCCTCGACCGCAACGGTGTGGCACTCGCTGCCAGTGTCGATGGCCTGACGCTGACAGCAGATCCGACCATGACGGCAGCAAACGCGCCGCAGATCGCCCGGCTGCTCGTGGAGGAGCTCGGCGACAAGATCGACTACTTCGAGACAATCGACAAGCTTCGTACCGCCAATTCGCACTTCGTCTACCTCAAGCGCGACGTTCCGGCGTGGACCGCGACCAAGACCCTCAAGGCGATCAGCGATGCCGGCTTCACCGGCGTGTTCAGCGAGAAGGAGTCGCTGCGTACGTACCCGGGCGGCAAGCTGGCAGCCAATCTCCTTGGCTACACGAATGCGACCGGCAAGGGTGTCTCGGGCATTGAGCAGCAGTACAACGACGTGCTCACCGGCACGGACGGATCCAGCACCTTCGAGCTCTCGCCGACGGGTCAACGGATCCCGATGGCCGACAGCGCCGTCACCGAGATGGTGCCCGGCCGGGACGTCACGACCACGCTCGACCGTGACCTGCAGTGGTACGGCGATCAGCGGCTCGCCGACGCCGTCCGCGAATCCAGCTCCGACTGGGGGCTCGCAATCACGATGGACGTCAAGACGTGCCAGATCGTCCAGATGTCGCAGGCGCCGACATTCAACGCGGACACCGGCACGGGCATGAACGACTTCAACACCGTTTCCCGATCGACGAACACCGTCTACGAGCCCGGCAGTGTGCTCAAGACGATCACGATGGCCGCACTCGCCGACCAGGGCAAGATCGCGGCTGATTCGCCGATCGTGGTGCCCTCCGGTGTCACGATCGACAAGTTCAAGATCGGTGACTACTGGGACCACGGCGTGCTGCACCTGACCGCCGCCGGTGTCATCGCCAAGTCGTCGAACCTCGGCACCCTCGTCGCCGCGCAGAAGATGAGCGACGAGACGATGCACCGCTACCTCCGCAAGTTCGGCTTCGGCTCCAGCTCGGGCATCGGACTGCCGGGAGAGTCGAAGGGCATCCTCGCTGACCCGTCGAAGTGGACCAAGTCCAATCACGCGACGATCTCGTTCGGCCAGGGCATCGCGGTCACGGCGACACAGATGATGCGTTCCGTGGGCGCCATCGCCAACGACGGCAAGATCTGCAACCCGTCAGTCGTCAGCGGAATCGACGACGAGGACGGCAACACGAAGAGCGTCGAGACTCCCGCAGCACACCGCGTCGTCTCCAAGAAGGCCGCAGCGTCCGTGACCCGCATGATGGAAGCCGTGACGGCCCCGGACGGCACGGCCCCAGCCGCAGCGATCAAGGGCTACCGGGTAGCTGGCAAGACCGGTACGGCATGGCGGGTCGACCCCGTGACGGGCCGCTACATCCGCGGTCAGAACGTCGTCTCGTTCATGGGCTTCGCACCGGCTGACAACCCGCGCTTCCTCACCTACATCGTGCTCGACAAGCCGTACAGCAGCGCTGGCGGCGGCTCGACCGCGGCACCGGTCTTCCACGACATCATGTCGATGGCGCTCGAGCGCTTCGGTGTTGCTCCCACGGGCTCCAAGAGCCCCAAGGTTCCCCAGACTTGGTGAAGGTGGCGTGCGCTCGTACCTCGCGCACATGAACGCTCCTTCGTCGCATTCATTGCGGCTCCGCCGCGCCACCTGGTCGGGCTTCGCCCTCCCCATGGCTGGTCTAGACCTCCAAGACATCGTAGGGAAGCCCGATAGGGTCATTCATGTGACGGAGGAGATGCGGGTACGGCCGGACGAGGTACCGCAGTGGACGCTGACCGAGCTTGCGAACGAACTCGATTCGACGACCAATGCCGAGGGAATCGTCACGGGCATCGCGCTTCATTCCAAGCATGTCGTTCCCGGCGACCTGTACGCCGCTCTGCCGGGCGCGTCATCGCATGGAGCCGCCTTCGCGGGAGTTGCCAAAGCACGCGGCGCCGTCGGCGTACTCACGGATCCCGAGGGTGCCGCGATCGTGACCGAGCTGCCCGAGATCATCGTCGACGATGCTCGAGGCGCGATCGCCAAGCTCAGCAGCTTCATCTACGGCGACCCCTCGTCGTCGTTCACGACGATCGGCGTCACCGGCACCCAGGGCAAGACCACGACGACGTACCTTGCCGAGGCGGCGCTGGGCGAGCACAAGTCTGCGGTCGTCGGGACGATCGGCACCCGTATCGGCAAGGTGCCTGCTCCGTCGTCCCTGACGACGCCGGAAGCGCCTCAGCTGCAGGCGCTCTTCGCCGTCATGCGTGAAGAGGCCGTCGAGGTGTGTGCGATGGAGGTCTCGAGCCACGCCCTGGTGCAGGGCCGGGTGGACGGTTTCGTTTTTGACGTCGCGGTCTTTCTCAACCTCGGTCGTGATCACCTCGACTTCCACAAGGATCTCGAGGACTACTTCCTCGCCAAGGCTGCTCTCTTCACGCCTCAGCACTCCAAGCACGCCGTCATCAACATCGACGACGCGCACGGCAAACGGCTCGCCGAGCTCACGCCGTTGCCGGTGACGACGTTCTCGACCGACGGCAATCAGGCTGACTGGCGGGCCGTGAACATCCGGCCACACCGTCTGGGCACCGATCTCGAGGTCCTCGGTCCTGACGGTGTCGAGATACCGCTGTCCGTACCGCTTCCAGGCGTCTTCAACGTCTCGAATGCCTTGGCAGTCATCGCCTCGCTCGCTCAGGCCGGATTTGATCCAGCAGAGCTTGCAGCCGGAATCGCCACGAGCACCGGCGTACCCGGCCGAATGGAACGCGTCGATGCAGGTCAGCCCTTCACCGCGATCGTCGACTACGCACACAAGCCGGACGCAGTGACGGCCGTGCTCGAAGCGCTTCGCCCGGTGACCGCTGGTCGCCTGATCATCGTGATCGGTGCCGGGGGAGACCGCGACCATGGCAAGCGCCCCCTCATGGGCGAGGCCGCCGCGAAGCACGCGGACGTCGTGATCGTCACCGACGACAATCCCCGCAAGGAGAAGGCCGCAGTCATACGCGCCGACGTCATGTCGGGAGCCGGTAACGGTCCCGGTCTGGCGATCGAGGTTGCTGGTCGTCGCGAAGCCATTGCTCATGCGGTCGCGATGGCCCACCTAGGCGACACCGTCGTGATTGCCGGCAAGGGCCACGAACGTGGGCAGGAGATTCGCGGCAAGATCCATCCGTTCGATGACCGCGAAGTCCTGCTTGAGCTGATCGAGAGCGCCGAGTGATCCCGGTCGACCTCAACCGCATTGCTGAGGTGGCCGGCGGTTCGGTTCACGGTGACGGAAGTCTGGTCGTCAGCTCAGTGGCGATCGATTCGCGCGCGGTCGAGGCTGGAACGCTGTTCGTGGCGTTGGCCGGTGAGCACGTCGATGGCCACGAGTTCGCGGCCGCGGCGATCGAGTCCGGCGCAATCGCTGTACTCGCGTCACGGCAGCTCGATGTCCCGTGCGTCGTCGTACCGGACGTCACCGCTGCGTTGGCGGCGCTGGCACGCGACAACCGTTCCCGTACGACCGCTTCGGTCATCGGCCTCACGGGCTCCCAGGGCAAGACCAGCGTCAAGGACCTGCTCGCGCACATCCTTGAGACGTCAGGCCCGACGATCGCTCCGCCCGGATCTTTGAACAATGAGCTCGGGGTCCCGCTCACCGTGCTCCGCGCAGATGCCGACACCGCGTTCCTTGTCGTCGAGATGGGCGCCAGGGGAGTGGGCCACATCGCCGAGCTGTGCGGGATCGCGTCACCTGATGTCGGCTTGGTACTCAACGTCGGTAGTGCGCATGTCGGCGAGTTCGGCTCAGCGGAGGTCATTGCGCAGGCCAAAGGCGAGCTGGTCGAGGCCCTGACGACAGACGGCGTGGCAGTGCTGAACGCCGACGATCCTCTGGTCAGCGCCATGGCGTCGCGTACGTCTGCACGCATGCTCACCTTCGGAGCCGAGGGTGATGTCTCGCTCGGACCGGTGAGCCTCGATGAGGACGGTCAGCCACATTTCACGCTGACGTTCGAGGGGACGACGGTGGATGCGCACGTTCCACAGATTGGTGAGCACCACGCCGTCAACGCCGCAGCTGCGGCCGCGGCAGCAATCGCCGTTGGCGTCGACCTGGAGGCAATTGCCGCACGACTCTCGTCCGCTACAGCTGCGTCACCGATGCGCATGGAGCACCACCTACGCGGTGACGGTCTCGTCGTGATCAACGACACCTACAACGCCAACCCCGAGTCCATGGCGGCTGCGCTTCGAGCCGTTGCGACCCTCGGCAAGGGCCAGCCCATCGCAGTGCTCGGCGAGATGCTCGAGCTCGGCGACGCCAGTCGCGACGCGCACCTCGCGACGGGGCGCCTGGCGGCCGAACTCGGGTTCGTACGCGTCATCGCCGTCGGAGCAGGGGCAGCCGCGATCGCCGAGGGTGCAGGGGAAATCGGCGAAACTGTTGAGGACGTCGACACAGCGGTCGAGGTGCTCTCCGCGAGCCTGCGCGCTGACGACGTGGTCCTTGTGAAAGCATCGAGGGGCGGCCGTCTCGAGCGCGTCGCACTTGCTCTTCTGGCCCGCTGACGGTCCCTCGGCACCAAGCCGCGACCGCTCCGAATTGGTGAAAGGGATCACGACGGATGAAGGCAATCCTGATCGCCGGGGCCCTGTCCCTGCTGCTGACGCTGCTCGGCACGCGGCTCGCGATCAATGTGCTCGTCCGCAAGGGTTACGGCCAGCTGATTCGTGACGACGGTCCGACCTCGCACCACACCAAGCGCGGCACCCCGACCATGGGCGGCTTGGTCATCATCATCGCGTCGGTCTTCGGCTACTTCGTCGCCAAGCTCGCCACCGGCACCCAGCCCAGTGCCTCGGCGCTGTTGCTGCTCTTCCTGTTCTGCGGACTTGGCCTGATCGGCTTCATCGACGACTACATCAAGGTTTCGAAGCAGCGCAATCTCGGCTTGAGGAGCAAGGCGAAGTTCATTGGCCAGATCGTCGTCGGGCTGATCTTCGCGAGCATGGCGATCGGGTGGGAGGACGACACCGGCCGTACGCCGATCACGCACGCCATCTCGTTCACCCGCGACCTCAAGGGGTGGGAGCTCCCCACGGCGCTGCTGGTGATCTGGGTCCTGCTGATGATCGCGGGCGCCAGCAACGGCGTGAACCTGACCGACGGTCTCGATGGCCTCGCCACGGGTGCTGCGGTGATGATCTTCGGCGCCTTCGTCGTCATCAACATCTGGCAGAGCAACCAGAACTGCTCGAAGGTTCCCGGCCTCAAGTGTTACGAGGTACGAGACCCACTCGATCTCGCGGTCGTCGCTGCGGCGCTCACCGGAGCGTGCTTCGGCTTCCTGTGGTGGAACGCGTCCCCGGCGAAGATCTTCATGGGCGACACGGGCTCGCTGTCGCTGGGCGGCGCGATGGCCGGCTTCGCGCTGATGACCCGTACCGAGCTCCTGCTCGTCGTCATCGGCGGGCTCTTCGTGGCGATCACCGCGTCGGTGATCCTGCAAGTCGGGTACTTCAAGCTTTCCGGCGGCAAACGCATCTTCCGAATGGCCCCCCTCCAACATCATTTCGAGCTGGTCGGATGGGACGAGATCACGATCGTGGTCCGGTTCTGGATCATCAGCGGACTGTGCGTGGCAGCCGGCCTCGGCATCTTCTACGCCGAATGGGTCAGCGGCGGAGCATGAGCACTGATCTCGATGCACTGGGTCGGGATTCGTCGTGGGAGGGCGTACGCGCCCTGGTCACCGGATTCGGCGTGAGCGGTTTCGCCGCTGCCGACACGTTGACGCACCTCGGTGCGACGGTGGTCGCCGTCGACGAGGCGGACGACGAGTCGCTGCAGGAGAAGGCCAATCTGCTCGGCATCCTTGGCGCGGACGTACGTCTCGGCGCCGGCTCGACCGAGCTGACCGCCGAGGGATTCGACCTTGTCGTCACGTCACCGGGATGGCCGCCGTCCAACCCGGTTCTCATGGATGCCGCCGCCCGTTCGATCCCCGTATGGGGTGAAGTCGAGCTGGCTTGGCGCCTCCGTGGCGAGAACCCGGTGCCGTGGCTTGCGGTGACCGGCACCAATGGCAAGACGACGACCGTTCAGATGCTGGCCGAGATCCTGCGTGCCGATGGGCTCAACGCGATCGCCGTGGGCAATGTCGGTACGCCCGTGCTCGAGGCCGTGATGAACCCCGAGCCGTTCGACGTTCTCGCGGTCGAGCTCTCCAGCTACCAGCTGCACTGGAGCTCGTCGATCTCCGCCGAGGCAAGCGTCGTTCTCAACGTCGCCCCGGATCATCTCGACTGGCACGGCGACCTCGAGTCGTACACCGCTGACAAGGCACGGATATACAACAACGCTCAGCTCGCGTGCGTCTACAACGTCGAGGACCCGACGACTGAGCGCCTCGTGGAGGAGGCCGAAGTCGTCGAGGGATGCCGGGCGATCGGGTTCACCCTCGGACTGCCCGCACCCGGAATGGTCGGTCTCGTCGACGATGTCCTCGCCGACCGCGCGTTTGTGATCGGCCGCATCTCCAGCGCTGTCGAGCTCGGCACGCTCGCCGACCTTGCCTCGCCTTCCGGAGTTCCCGCGGCACCCCACACCGTCGCCAACGCGCTTGCTGCGGCAGCGCTGGCACGCGCGCACGGCGTTGCTCCGCGGGCCGTACGCGATGGGCTGCGTACGTTCGTGCCCGACGCCCACCGGGTCGCCGACCTGGGGGAGGTCAATGGCGTCCGATACGTCGACGATTCCAAGGCGACCAATCCCCACGCAGCCTCAGCTTCGCTGCGCAGCTTCGACCACAACGTCTGGATCGCCGGGGGACTTGCCAAGGGTGCAGGCTTCGACGAGCTCGTCGAAACAGCCAAGGATCAGCTCCGAGCGGTCGTTCTGATCGGGACTGACCGCGAAATCATCGCTGACGCGCTCCGGCGACACGCACCAGATGTCCCCGTGGTCGAGGTCGAAACCGGTGACACTGATCTCATGGATCGCGTCGTCGAGGTCGCCGCATCGCTCGCC
>JAKFCR010000108.1:0-7792 GCA_036676545.1 Aeromicrobium sp.
ACTGACCGCGAAATCATCGCTGACGCGCTCCGGCGACACGCACCAGATGTCCCCGTGGTCGAGGTCGAAACCGGTGACACTGATCTCATGGATCGCGTCGTCGAGGTCGCCGCATCGCTCGCCCATGAGGGTGACACGGTGCTGTTGGCTCCCGGTTGCGCCTCCTGGGACCAGTTCCGCAACTACTCGGCTCGTGGCGATGCCTTCGCCTCTGCTGTCGAGAGGTTGCGCAACCAGTCCTGACGCGTCTTCCCCCGCGACAGATTTGGATCCAGCATGAGCACCACAAAACCCCGGCGGACATCGCCCTGGGAGCGCCCATTGGGGTCCTACCAATTGGTGCTGGGTGCTTCGGCCCTGCTGTTGGGGCTCGGGCTGATCATGGTGCTCAGCGCCAGCTCGATCTACGCCCGTTTCAACTACGACGGCAACTCGTTCGCGATCATCGAACGCCAGCTGATCTTCGCCGTCGTCGGTCTCATCGGTGCCTACGTCGCGGCCCACGTTCCACTGCGCGTCCTGCGCAAGCTGATCCTGCCGTTCCTGATCGTCTCGGTTCTGATGATCCTGGCGACCTTCATCCCCGGCGTCGGCATCGAGGTCAACGGCAACCGCAACTGGCTCCCACTCGCTGGTGGCTTCCGACTCCAGCCGTCTGAGTTCGCCAAGCTCGCGCTCATCCTGTGGATGGCCGACCTGTACGCGAAGCGCCGCAAGCAGCTGGGCAACCCTCGCCTGGTCCTCACGCCCATGGTTCCGGTCGCAGGATTCGTGGCGCTTCTGGTCGTCTTCCAGCACGACCTCGGTACGGCGCTGGTGCTGTTCGCGCTGATCATCGGCATGCTCTGGGTCGCTGGGCTGCCCGGCAAGCAGATGGGCGCCATGCTGGCCGGCCTGTTCGTCATCCTCGTCATCGCGATCGCCAACTCACCCGAGCGTGTCGGTCGACTGCTCAACTTCACAGATCCCGAGTCAGATCCTGACTTCCGAGGCTTCCAGGCGATCCACGGCATGATGGCGCTCGCTCGTGGCGGATTCTGGGGAGTCGGCCTTGGTGGCAGCCGCCAGAAGTGGGGCTCACTGCCCGAGGCACACACCGACTTCATCCTCGCCGTGATCGGTGAGGAGCTTGGCCTGCTCGGCACGCTCGTCGTGCTCGCCCTGTTCGTCTTCCTCGCTGTCGCAGGCATCCGTATCGCCACCCGAACCCGCGATCCGTTCGTCCACTACGCGGCAGCCGGCATCACGATCTGGATCTCGGTCCAGGCAGTCATCAACATCGGCATGGTGCTCGGCCTGTTGCCAGTGATCGGCATCCCGTTGCCGCTCATCTCGTACGGCGGCTCGAGCCTGCTCGTGACCCTGCTCGCCATGGGCATTCTGATTAACTGTGCAAAGACCGAACCAGGGGCCAAACGAGCCCTTGCGGCTGGCCGCGCCAATCGCGGACGGTCCCGAGTTCTGCAGAGGAGCTAGTTAGGGCATGTCTCCCAACTGGATGGCCGGCTCGCGCGGCCCCGCATCCCGCCTGGCGGCGTTATCGTCGGTCGGCGGTCAACCCCGGACCGCCTCCCTCCTCTGCCTTGCCAGCCGGGCGCGGATGCGACGCTCACTGGTCGACCACCAATTGAGAGACACGCCCTAAGTGCGCGTGCTTTTAGCTGGCGGAGGTACAGCCGGCCACACGTCGCCGCTCCTGGCCACCGCAGCTGTCCTGAGCGAGGGCGGTGCCGACATCGTGTGTCTCGGTACGCCTCGCGGCCTGGAGGTCACGTTGATCCCGCAGGCGGGCTACAAGCTGGAGCTGGTGCCGCCGGTGCCGCTGCCGCGCAAGCCTGGCAAGGATCTCGTGCTGGTGCCGGCCAAGCTGCGCAAGGCCGTCAAGGCGACCAGCGAGGTGGTCGACCGCGTACGACCGGATGTCATCGTCGGCTTCGGTGGGTATGTCTCCGTACCGGCTTACCTCGTCGCCCGCCGTCGCGGGATTCCACTCGTCGTTCACGAGGGCAACGCGGTTCCGGGTGTCGCCAACAAGCTCGGCGCTCGGTTCACTGACCATGTCGCGACGAGCTTCCCCGACACCGACCTGCCGCATGCGACGTACATCGGCCTGCCGATCCGTCGAGAAATCTCCGGTCTCGACCGCGCCGCACTTCGCGGTGAAGCTCGCGAGCACTTCGGTCTGGACGCGGATCGGCCGACCCTGCTCGTGACCGGCGGCTCCCAGGGAGCACGTCGCATCAATCAGGCCGTCTCCGCTGCGTCGCGCGACCTTGCTGACTCGGGCGTCCAAGTGCTGCACGCCGCCGGTCGCCCCGAGGAAGTCACCCTCAACCTGCGCGATGGCGATCCGCCGTATGTCGTCACGAGCTTCATTGACCGCATGGATCTGGCGTACGCCGCCGCAGACCTGATCGTCTGCCGGGCAGGTGCCAACACCGTGACCGAAGTTGCCGCCGTAGGACTTCCGGCGGCGTTCGTGCCCTTGCCGCACGGCAATGGCGAACAGGCCCACAACGCGCACCCAGTCGTACAGGCAGGTGGCGCGCTGCTGATCGACGATGCGGCACTGACACCGGCCTGGATCGACAACGTCGTCATACCTCTCGTCTCGCACACCGGCCGCCTGGCAGCAATGTCGGAAGCGGCGTCGGGGATCGTTCCGCGTGACGCCGATCAGCGTCTCGCAGCCATGATCCGGCAGGCCGCCGGGTGAAGATCGACATTCCTGCGGAGATCCCCGCGGCCGACCAGCTCGGCAACGTTCATTTCATTGGCATCGGCGGAGCGGGCCTTTCGGCGATCGCCCGGCTGATGTCTCAGCAGGGCATCACCGTGAGTGGCAGCGACGCTGCCGAGTCTGACGTGGTCAAAGCCTTGAGGTCCGAAGGCATCACCTGCCACGTGGGACATGACGCATCGCAGCTTGCGGGAGTCGATACCGTCATCGCCTCGACCGCGGTCCGCGACGACAACCCCGAGATCGTTGAGGCACAGCGCCTCGGATTGAGACTGTGGCCGAGATCAGCGGGACTGCGATCTGTCATGGAGGGTCGCCGTACGGTCGCCGTCGCCGGCACCCATGGCAAGACCACCACGACAGCCATGCTGACCTGCGCCCTGCTCGAAGCCGGAGCCGATCCCTCTTTCGCCATCGGCGCAGAGGTCGCGAGCCTCGGAGCCAACGCCCGGCTCGGCTCGAGCGACCTGCTGATCGCCGAGGCCGACGAGAGCGACGGTGCATTCCTCGTCTACGCGCCTGACGGTGCGATCGTCACCAACGTCGACGCCGACCACCTCGACAACTACGGCACGGTGGAGGCATACGCGGAGGCATTCGACGAGTTCGTGACGACGGTCGACACGTTCCTCGTGCTGAACGCGGACGACGCTGGGGCCCGCGCTCTCGCTGCGGCCGCGATCGATCGCGGGCTCACGGTGCTGACGAGCGGCTTCGCGGGCGACGCAGATCTCCACGCCACCGATCTCGTCGTGGAGGGCTCGACATCTACGTTCACGGTGTCGCGTTCGGGCGCCGAGCTGGGCGTCGTCAAGCTCGCTGTGCCGGGGGCGCACTATGCGCAGGATGCGTTGCTTGCGCTCGGCGCTGGACTGTTGCTCGGGCATGACTTCGCGCCGCTCGCCAGGGGACTGGCCAACTACACCGGAGCGGCCCGTCGCATGCAGCTTCTCGGCACAGTCGGGGGAGTGCGGGTCTACGACTCGTACGCGCACCATCCGACCGAGATTGCCGCTGACCTCGCCGCCGCGCGTGCCATCGCCGCTGGCGATCGCCTCGTCGTTGCCTACCAACCGCACCTGGTGAGTCGTACGCGCCTGTACGGGGTCGAGATGGGTGAGGCGCTATCCGCCGCCGATCGTGTGGTCGTCGCCGACATCTACCTCGCCCGTGAGGATCCCGATCCCGCGGTCACGTCTGCTCTCATCGTCGACGCCATCGAGGGGCCCGTGGCGTCGGCCGGCGGGCCAGTCTCCGGTCTGGCCGAGCTTCTGATCCCTGAACTCCTCCCCGGCGACATGCTGTTGACGCTGGGAGCAGGAGACATCACGACGGTTGGCCCCGCCGTGATCGAGGCGCTAGAAGCACGGGCGTGAGTGATCCACGGTTCGACGCCAGGAGGCGTGAGGGCCTGCTCCAGCGTTGGCGACGTCCGTTGATCCTGATCGGCAGCGTTGTTCTTGTCGGCACGTTGGTGTGGGCGATCTGGTTCTCGAGCCTGCTCGCGGCCACGAAGATTGTTGTCGACGGCGAGACGACACTCAGCGAGGCGCAGATTCGGAAGGCCGCGGACGTACCGATTGGAAAGCCCCTGGCGCGCATCGACACGGTCAGCATCGAATCCCGCGTTGCGTCGATGGAGCGGATTCAGGCAGTGAACGTGAGTCGTTCGATCCCGAACACGATCCGCATCGAGGTCGCCGAGCGCGTCCCCATCGCGTACGCGCTCCTGGGCGGTCAGCTTCGCGCCGTCGATCGCTACGGCATCGCGTTCCGTACGTTGAGCAAGCCGCCCAAGCGCCTGGTCGAGGTCAGCGTGAACGTGGACGACCCGCGCAAGCGCCAACAGACCCTCTCTGCCGTTGCTTTGGTCGTGGAATCGATCAACGAGAAGGACCCGGAGCTGCGGCGCCAACTGCAGTCGATCAGTGCATCGACGAAGGACTCGATCATCCTCGATCTGTCCAAGGGTCGAATCGTCATGTGGGGGAGCGCGGGCAATGCCGAGCGCAAGCTGACCGTCCTCAACTCGCTGTTGCAGATCTCTGCCAAGCAGTACGACATCAGCGCACCCGACCAGCCGACGACCCGCAAGTAGTTCTGGGCGACTAATAGCAAGCGCTGCGGCGTGTAAGCCGGGCGCGGCTCGTTCCGCCCCCTACTCGCTGCGCTCGTGGGGGGACCCCCAACAGTGAGCACTCCCGGTCTCGCGCTGGCGCTCGACCGGGCCGGCCTGCGGGCTTCGCCCGCCCTCAACTCAACTCGGGACACGGTTGGGGCACTTGGTCGAGTCACGCGTCGGCGTGTCGCATCGTCTACCCATCGTCTGGGACGTACCTTTCATGGAAGAGACAGGTTGACATAACTATAAACCTCCACCTCAGGGTTAAAGTTTCGAACTCCCCGGAAGGGACACACGATGGCGGTCCAGAACTATCTCGCCGTGATCAAGGTCGTAGGCATCGGCGGAGGCGGCGTGAACGCCGTCAATCGCATGATCGAGATCGGCCTCAAGGGCGTCGAGTTCATCGCGATCAACACCGATGCCCAGGCCTTGTTGATGAGTGACGCAGACGTCAAGCTCGACGTCGGACGCGACTCGACCCGGGGGCTCGGCGCAGGCGCCAACCCGGAGATCGGCAAGCGCGCAGCAGAGGATCACGCCGAAGAGATCGAGGCGGCCATCAAGGGCGCCGACATGGTCTTCGTGACCGCAGGCGAAGGCGGTGGAACAGGTACGGGTGGTGCGCCGGTCGTTGCCCGTATCGCCCGCTCGCTCGGCGCTCTCACAATCGGTGTCGTCACCCGGCCGTTCAAGTTCGAGGGCCGCAGCCGTTCGAACCAGGCTGACGTCGGCATCCAGGCACTCCGGGACGAGGTCGACACGCTGATCGTGATCCCCAATGACCGACTGCTCTCGATCAGCGACCCCAACGTCAGCCTGCTCGACTCGTTCCGTCAGGCCGACCAGGTGCTGCACCAGGGCGTCTCCGGCATCACCGACCTGATCACGACTCCCGGACTGATCAACCTCGACTTCGCCGACGTCAAGTCGGTCATGTCCGACGCCGGCTCAGCCCTGATGGGCATCGGCTCGGCTCGCGGCGAGCATCGTGCCGCGATCGCCGCCGAGAGCGCCGTGTCGAGTCCTCTCCTTGAGGCCTCGATCGAAGGCGCCCGGGGCGTGCTCCTCTCTATTGCCGGTGGATCCGATCTTGGACTCTTCGAGATCAACGAAGCCGCTGGTTTGGTTGCCGACGCCGTGCACCCCGACGCCAACATCATCTTCGGCGCCGTCATCGACGACGCACTCGGCGATGAGGTGCGGGTGACGGTGATTGCAGCAGGTTTCGACGGCGGCGAGCCCAAGCTTCGTGATGCTTCGCAGCCGGCTCTGCTCAAGGAGGTCGACCGCACACCTGCGGCGACGATCCCCAAGCCCGCCACGGCTGAGAGCTTCCTGGACCCTGATCCGTTCCTCGGTGACGATCCGCGCGATGGTGCGGGCAATGTGACTGTTCCGGCCGATCCGATGCCGACCGAGTACGGTGACGACCTCGACGTACCCGACTTCCTGCGCTGAGTGTTCTTTCACCGCGAGACGGTTGGCCGGGTCGAATTCGCCTTCAGCGACCGTGACGGGGGACTGAGTGACGGCCCGTGGGCTTCGCTCAACCTCGGTACGTCCAACGGTGACGATCCCAACCTGGTGCAGGGCAATCTTGAGCTGCTCGGCGAGCACCTCGGAGTCGATCGTCTCGTCCGTATGACGCAGGTTCACGGCGCAGAAGTCGCCTGGACTGATGCTGTCGCCGCTGGTGAGATCCCGGTGGTCGATGCGCTGCTCACCGACCAGGTGGGAGTGGGGGTCCTGGTCCGCGTCGCTGACTGCACACCGGTTGTACTGGTCGGTCTCGACGAGCCGGTGGCCGGCGTCATCCATTGCGGACGCGCAGGGTTGGTGCAAGGCATCGTCCCGGCTGCGATCGGTGCCATACGGGATCGCGGTCCTGAGTCGCTCGAGGCATGGGTCGGTCCGCGCGCCTGCGGTCGTTGTTACGAGGTGCCTGAGGAAATGGCTGACGCCGTCGCGGCTGCCGTGCCCGAGGCGCGGTCGACCACATCATGGGGAACCCCGGCGCTCGACATCGGCGCAGGTGTCATCGCTCAGTTGCGTGAGCTCGGCGTACAGGTCAACGACCTCGGCGACCACGTCTGCACGATCGAGGACGAGCGGTTCTTCTCCTACCGACGCCAAGGCCAGGACTCGGGCCGCTTCGGTGCCGTGGCGGTCATACGATGACTCGGCGCGAAGAGATCGCTGCGGGGCTGGCCAGCGTCGAAGAACGCATCGCGGATGCCTGCGCGGTTGCCGGTCGCGATCGGTCCGAGATCACTCTCATCGTCGTCACCAAGACCTACCCAGCCAGCGATGTCGAACTGCTGGCCGAGCTCGGCGTGCAGGACGTGGGGGAGAACCGGCACCCGGAAGCCGGCGACAAGGCTGAGCAGGTCACCTCACCGCTGCGTTGGCACTTCTTGGGTGGGGTGCAGACCAACAAAGCCGGCGCAATCGCGCGGTACGCAGACACCGTGCACAGCGTCGACCGGGTCAAGCTCGTCAACGCGCTCTCACGTGGTGCCGAAGCAGCCGGGCGTACGCTCCGTTGCCTCGTCCAGGTCGACTTCGGTGACGCTGACGGACGGTCGGGAGTCGCGCCTGCTGGGCTCGCTGATCTTGCAGCTGCGGTCGCGAGCGCTGACCACCTCGAGCTGGCCGGAGTCATGACCGTTGCGCCCCTCGGTGACGACCCCGCACCGCACTTCGAGCACCTCGTACGACTGTCGGCCGAACTGCGGCAAAACCACCCAGAAGCCACGATCATCTCCGCGGGGATGAGCGACGACTTCGAACACGCGATCAAAGCCGGCGCGACACACCTGCGAATCGGGCGTTCAGTGCTCGGTGAGCGTGCTTCCACCCGGTAATCTCAGAAATGTCACATCTACTCGGAGCGACGGAGTTCTCATGGCTGGCGCAATGCGGAAGGT
>JAKFCR010000109.1:0-4066 GCA_036676545.1 Aeromicrobium sp.
GCCTGAATCACCGGCGCACCTCTCTCGAACATCCAAACTAGACAAGTGTCCAGCCGGTATTCCGAGATAGTAGAACAGGTTCTACAGTGAGTCCATGCGCAACGGAATTGTTCTCTTCACCTCAGACCGCGGCATCAGGCCGGCCGATCTCGCCAAGGCCGCCGAGGAGCGCGGCTTCGACACGATCTACGTACCTGAGCACACGCACATCCCGGTGAAGCGGGAGGCGCTGCACCCGACTGGCGGCGAAGAGCTTCCCGACGACCGATACATGCGCACGCTCGATCCGTGGACCACGCTGGCCACCTGTGCAGCCGTGACCACGAAGATCGGGCTCTCCACCGCCGTCGCGCTCCCCGTCGAGTCCGACCCGATCACGCTCGCCAAGACCCTGGCCACGCTCGACTTCCTGTCCGACGGCCGCCTGACGATCGGCGCCGGCTTCGGCTGGAACACTGACGAGCTGACCGACCACAACGTGCCCGCCAACAAGCGCCGTACCGTCCTCAAGGAGTACCTCGAGGCCATGCGTGCGTTGTGGACCGAGGAAGAGGCCTCGTATGACGGTGAGTTCGTCTCGTTCGGCAAGAGCTGGGCCTACCCCAAGCCCCCACAGGGCCGAATCCCCGTGATCATCGGCGCAGGTGGCGGCCCCAAGACGATGAAGTGGATCGCCCAGAACGCCGAGGGCTGGATGACCACGCCGATCGAGACCGATACCGCTGGCAAGGCCGAGCTTCTGCGCAAGGAATGGGCTGATGCCGGACGCGAGGGCGAGCCCGACGTACGGATCCTCGTCGCCAAGAAGCCTGAGCCCGAGGACTTCGCCGACTGGATGGCTGCAGGTGCGACCGAGCTGATCTGGGGTGTGCCGGACTCTGACGAGGACAAGGTCCTCGCCTACCTCGACAAGCTGTCATCGCGCATGGGTCTGACCGCATGAGCGAGCGCCAGCGAGCGAACAATCGGCCTGTCATGCCGTTGCGTCCGTATCTTGGCTTCGTCACGGATGTGACGGCATGATTCCCCCGGCAAGCCGCTACGCGGACCTCACCCGCGACCAGCTCGCGATCCTGGTTCCGGAGCTGCTGCTGTCCGGCCACCTCATTGACCGATCCGGCATGGCGTGGTGCATCAGTGCGTTCGGACGAGAAGAGATGCTGCAGATCGCGATCGCGGAGTGGGCCGGTGCCAGCCCGATCTACACCCGGCGTATGCAGCGCGCGCTGGGCTTCGCGCCCGCCGTCGACGGTCAGGGCGACGTCGTGACGATCTTCAAGGGCATCCAGATGGAGATCGGCGCCCCGCCGCAGTTCCTGGATTTTCGCTACACCGTGGACGACCCGCACCATGGCGCGTTCCACCTCGACCACTGCGGC
The DNA here is from genome assembly GCA_036676545.1 of Aeromicrobium sp. GTDB lineage: Bacteria > Actinomycetota > Actinomycetes > Propionibacteriales > Nocardioidaceae > Aeromicrobium. The sequence goes on from JAKFCR010000109.1 coordinate 1,380, forward strand.
GCCCTCATGGATGTCGAGCCGATGGGCGAGGACTACGTGCAAGGCATGTGCCACGACATCGAGGACCCGACCTTCGATGCCACCGCCGTCGCCTCGAACCCCAGGGCACAGGTGCGCCCGATCCACCGGCCGCCCCGGGTACCGGCAGGTCGTACTCCGGCGTGCGCGTGGACCGTCATCATCGACGAGAGCTACCCCGAGGCTGAGGCCATCCCGGCGGTGGCGATCAACGCCAAGACGCAGGCTGCCTTAGTCGAGCTGGCTCCGATCGACCCGTCCGATGAAGGGCTGGGCGACTACTCCGGCCCACTGTTGTCCGACCTCGACTTCGCCGCGTTCTCGCGATCGGCGCTGATCCGTATCGCGGACGAGGTGTGCCTGCAGATGGCGCTGCTCGACAACAGCTTCGTCATGGCACTTGAGGAGCGGAGTGACTCGGCCGAGCAGATCCTCGACATCCGCCGCAAGCAGACCACCGGTTCTGCAGCCATGTCTGCCTACCGCATCGCACGCGCCCTCAACATCCCCAAGGACGAGCACGGTGCCCTGCAGCTGTTGACGCTGCATCCGATTCTCAATCCCAGCGCGTACGTCACCGCCGAGATCAGCGAACATTCGATCCTGGTCCGTCGCTCGCCGGCCCACGACGATGCGGCGTGGATCTCTCTATGTGGACCCGACTGGTTCGCACCCCTGCAGGCATCCGTCCGCGTGCTCGATCCTCACCTCGATGTCGAGGTCGAAGCGCTCTCCGACGACGAGTGGACGCTGACCGTGGTTCGAAGGGATGAGCCGGCCCCAGAGGCGCAGGAGCTGGTCATCGCCAAGTTCAGCACCGGTACGGACTTTGCGTTCGAAGGCCGTCGCTCACTTCCCATCACACCGGTCTAGGAGCCTGACGACGTGTCCAGCCTGTCATCGATGTCCTTCTCAGAATCACCGCTCACGACCGCTGAAGTCGAGGCTGCCGAGCGGTTGTACGGCGACCTGGCACAAGACATTCGCGACGTACGCGACCTGACCATCCGTACTCGAGTCGATGCAGATCGCGTAGCCGCCGCCCGCGCGCTCGTACAGCAGGCATCGCAGATCCTCGCCGAGGATGCTCCCCCGGAGCCAGCCGGCATCCACTACAACTCCGATGGCAGGTCGTGGAACTGGGGAAACGCGGTCGTCGGCGTCCGCAATGCCATCGCGCCACCAGTCGTCCTGAGCTGGGATGACAACGACGTCGTGAGCTCCGAGCTCGACCTCGGCGTCGCGTACGAAGGCCCTCCGGGCTGCGTGCATGGAGGTGTCTCGTCCCTTTTGCTCGATCACCTCATGGGTGAGACCGCGAGCGACCGTCACACCCGGCTGATCGTCACGGGAACGCTGACTCTGCGCTACGTGCTGCCATTGCCACTCGGTCGCGTACGTATGAGTGGCTGGATCTCGAAGGAAGACGGCCGCAAGATCACTGTGACGGCGCACATTGGACCAGCCGACAGCGACGTACCGGCCGTTGAGGCATCAGGCCTGTTCATCGTGCCGCGCTGGGCGCAATCAGTGACCGATTCGGCCGATGTCGGCTCGCTCGACTGAGGCGCTTCAAGGGCACTGAACCCCTCTCGTGCAAGCATCGGATCAGAACACACGGGAAGATTCACGCCAATTCATTGACGCGTGTCTGAACAGTGTTTAGATTCAACGGCGGGTGACCCAGGTCACTCGTACCGACTTGAGGGAGTCGGGGACCGGTTCGAGGGAACCGGAGGGAGCCCGGATGCCACCACGGCACCGGTGAAATTGAGGGAGACCATGAAACTCACACGTTCTGGCCGGATGGCCGCGCTCACGATCGGCGTCAGCCTTGCGCTGACCCTGTCCGGCTGCGGAGGCAGCTCTGACCCTGACGACACCGGAACCGCGAACGTGGACCTCGGCACCGTCAACAAGGCCACCGGCTCCCCCGTCAAGGTGGGCTTCATCGGTGACGCCGAGGCAGGATCCGGCGCCCTGGGCAACGGGATCGGTGCGGCACAGGCCTCGGCCGACTACGCCAACGAGTACCTCGGTGGCCTGGGCGGCAACAAGATCGAGCTGGTCACCTGCTCCACCGAAGCCACCCCGGCAACCGCCACGGCATGCGCGATCAAGCTCGCCAAGGAGGGTGTCGTCGCCGTCACGACCGGTGTGACCGGCCAGGACCACGCGATCTTCGAGGCCCTTGAGGGCACGGGCGTCCCGTTCATCGTCTCGCTGACGGCTGACGAGGCGATCATGTCCAGTGAGACCGGCTTCGTCTTCCAGAACCCGCTCGCCATCGCTTCGGCGAGCGCAGCCTTGATCAAGAAGGCCGGCGCCAAGACGGGCGGCTTCCTCGTCGTCGACGCACCGGCCGCCACTGGGCCGGTGGAAGCACTGACCAAGCCGCTGTTCGCGTCACAGGGGATCGGATTCGACATGGTGCCGATCTCGCTGCAGGTCGCCGACCCCACGTCCGCGATCCAGCAGTCGATCAACAACGGCTCTGATGCCTTCACGATCCTCGGCGACAACGCGTTCGTCACGAGGGCCATCAAGTCGCTCAACCAGCTGGGATTCAAGGGCCCGATGATCACGAACATCTCGGCGTTCCAGAAGGACCAGATCGACAGCATGCCCAACGGGCTCAAGGGCGTGACGACCATGTCGTCGATCACCCG
>JAKFCR010000110.1:0-2598 GCA_036676545.1 Aeromicrobium sp.
CAACGTGCTTGACGTGAACTTCTTCGATCAAATCCGGATCGGTCTCGCGACCGCCGACGACATCCGCGGATGGTCGTTCGGCGAGGTCAAGAAGCCCGAGACGATCAACTACCGCACGCTCAAGCCTGAGCGTGACGGCCTCTTCTGCGAGAAGATCTTCGGTCCCACCCGGGACTGGGAGTGCTACTGCGGCAAGTACAAGCGCGTGCGCTTCAAGGGCATCATCTGTGAGCGCTGCGGCGTTGAGGTGACTCGCTCGAAGGTCCGTCGTGAGCGCATGGGCCACATTGAGCTGGCCGCTCCGGTCACGCACATCTGGTACTTCAAGGGTGTTCCCAGCCGTCTGGGCTACCTCCTCGACCTGGCCCCGAAGGACCTTGAGAAGGTCATCTACTTCGCGGCCTACATGATCACCAAGGTCGACGAGGATGCTCGTCACAAGGACCTGTCGAGCCTCGAGACCAAGATCGACCTTGAGCGCAAGCAGCTCGAGAGCCGTCGTGACAACGAGGTCAACGAGCGTATGCAGAAGCTCGAAGAGGACCTCAAGGCACTCGAGGACGAAGGCGCCAAGGCTGACGCCAAGCGCAAGGTCAAGGATGCTGCCGAGCGCGAGGCCAAGCAGCGTCGCGACCGTACGCAGCGCGAGATCGATCGTCTCGACGAGGTCTGGAACCGCTTCAAGTCCCTCAAGGTCCAGGACCTTGAGGGTGACGAGCTGCTCTACCGCGAGATGACCTACCGCTTCGGCAAGTACTTCGAGGGCTACATGGGCGCCACGGCGATCCAGAAGCGCCTCCAGGACTTCGACCTCGACGCAGAGGCTGAGTCGCTGCGCGAGATCATCGCCACCGGCAAGGGCCAGAAGAAGACCCGTGCGCTCAAGCGCCTCAAGGTCGTCTCGGCGTTCCTCGGCAGCAACAACCACCCCTCGGGCATGGTTCTCGACGCTGTACCGGTGATCCCGCCGGAGCTTCGTCCGATGGTCCAGCTCGATGGTGGACGTTTCGCCACCAGCGACCTGAACGACCTCTACCGTCGCGTGATCAACCGCAACAACCGCCTCAAGCGTCTGCTTGATCTCGGTGCTCCGGAGATCATCGTCAACAACGAGAAGCGCATGCTGCAGGAAGCTGTCGACTCGCTGTTCGACAACGGTCGTCGTGGCCGTCCGGTCACCGGACCGGGCAACCGTCCGCTCAAGTCGATCTCCGACATGCTCAAGGGCAAGCAGGGTCGCTTCCGTCAGAACCTCCTCGGCAAGCGCGTCGACTACTCCGGACGTTCGGTCATCATCGTCGGCCCGCAGCTCAAGCTGCACCAGTGTGGTCTGCCCAAGCAGATGGCACTCGAGCTGTTCAAGCCGTTCGTGATGAAGCGCCTGGTTGACCTCAACCACGCACAGAACATCAAGAGCGCCAAGCGCATGGTCGAGCGTGCCCGTCCCGTCGTCTGGGATGTCCTCGAAGAGGTCATCACGGAGCACCCGGTGCTGCTCAACCGCGCACCCACGCTGCACCGACTGGGCATCCAGGCATTCGAGCCTCAGCTCATCGAGGGCAAGGCCATCCAGATCCACCCGCTCGTCTGCTCGGCCTTCAACGCCGACTTCGATGGTGACCAGATGGCTGTGCACCTTCCGCTGAGCGCGGAGGCACAGGCTGAAGCCCGCGTGCTGATGCTGTCGACCAACAACATCCTGAAGCCGTCTGATGGCCGCCCGGTCACCATGCCGACCCAGGACATGATCATCGGTCTCTACTTCCTCACGCTCGAGCGTGAAGGACACGTAGGCGAGGGTCGCGCGTTCAGCGCGGTCCCCGAGGCGGTCATGGCATTCGAGCGCGACGAGATCTCGCTCCAGAGCCACGTCAAGATCCGCATCGATGGCGAGATCAAGGAGACGACCCTCGGTCGCGCGATCTTCAACGAGGCGCTCCCGGAGGACTACCCGTACGTCAACCACCAGGTTGGCAAGAAGGAGCTGGGTGTGATCGTCAACGATCTCGCCGAGCGCTACTCCAAGGTCGACGTCGCCAACTCGCTCGACAACCTCAAGGACACCGGTTTCCACTGGGGCACCCGCTCCGGCGTGACCGTGTCGATCGAGGACGTCATCACGCCTCCCGGCAAGCAGGCCGTTCTCGACAAGCACGAGGCCCTGGCTGCCAAGGTCCAGACCCAGTTCGACCGCGGTCTCATCACCGAGGACGAGCGTCGTCAGGAGCTCATCGAGATCTGGACCCAGGCAACCGCCGAGGTTTCAGGCGAGATGGAAGGCCTCTTCCGGGCCAACCCTGACAACCCGATCTGGATGATGGTTGACTCCGGCGCCCGCGGAAACATGATGCAGGTTCGCCAGATCGCCGCCATGCGTGGTCTTGTGGCCAACCCGAAGGGCGAGATCATCCCTCGTCCCATCAAGGCCAACTTCCGTGAGGGTCTGTCGGTCGTCGAGTACTTCATCGCGACCCACGGTGCCCGCAAGGGACTCGCCGACACCGCGCTGCGTACGGCTGACTCCGGTTACCTGACGCGTCGTCTCGTCGACGTCAGCCAGGACGTCATCATCCGTGAAGACGACTGTGGCACCGAGCG
>JAKFCR010000111.1:0-3704 GCA_036676545.1 Aeromicrobium sp.
CATCTGTCCGAGCCGGGCGCGCTGACGGCGGCACTCAACTGGTACCGAGCCATGCATGCCGACCTTGCCTCGCTGCCGGCTGTGACCGTACCGACCACCTTTGTGTGGAGCGATCAAGACCCGGCGATCGGTCGCGTGCCGGCTGAGCTGTGCGGTGACTTCGTCGACGCGGACTACCGATTCGTCGAGCTCAACGGCACCTCGCACTGGATACCGGAGCAGGCACCCGACGCGCTCGCGAACGCAATCATCGCCCGCGTTCAGGGCTGACCCTCTAAATTGTCTGATGTGACCCAGCCGCCGGAGGATCAGCCACAGCAGCCGACATACCCCAGCTACCCGAGCTATCCGGGTGCAGCGCCGGAGGGTGGATTCCCACCACCGCCGCCGACTCAGTACGGCAACTACCCGCCACCGCCGCCAGGCCAGTACGGCCAGCCGACCTACCAGACTGCATTTGCGAGCTGGATCGCGCGAGTCGGCGCCTTCATCCTCGACTCGCTCCCCGGCGTCGCACTCAGCTTCTTCGCCAGTGCGGTCTTCGGCGAACCGTTCACCTTCACGGTGGACAGCGCAGATCAGCTGCACTTCGAGTCGGACGGCAGTGCCATCCTCGCAAGTTATGGCCTCGGGATCGCCTGGGCAGCGTTCAACTGGGTCTATCTGCAGGGCAAGACGGGGCAAACGATCGGCAAGATGGCGCTCGGCATCGCGGTCTACCGGGCCGGCACGACGCAACCGACGGGGTACGGCCTGGCCATCGGGCGCTATTTCGCTCGATTCCTCGACGTGATCCCCTGCTACCTCGGTCTGCTCTGGCCGCTGTGGGACGCCGAGAAGCGCACATTTGCCGACATGATCTGCGGGACTCGCGTCTACAAGATCAAGTGATCACGGGGCTGATCGGTTGGTGAGCGCTGACGCCAACGGCCAGCCGTTGGGATCGTCGAGGCTGCGGCCAACGGTACGAGCGTAGGAGTTCCAGTCCTCGACGCGATCGGCGTACCAGGACCGCTGACGCTGCATGAGCTCGTGGAGGCTGCTCGCCGCGACATGCGGATGCCGGAAGCCGATCTCGTATGCGACTCCCCGCGCGGCACGCGCGTCGGCGGCGGCATCGTGCGCGTTGTCGAGCGACACCGAGTAGTAGGCCGCGACGTCAGTGAGCTTGCGTGACCCGAGGGTGCCGCGCTGGATACCCCAGTCGATGACGTAGGGATCGACGACGAGGAGGCGGTCCCAATCTGGCTGCTTGACGCCCCATCGCGTCGCCTCCGCATGAAGCATCGACAAGTCGTATGCGGCGTTGAACACCACGAGGCCGATCCCGCGGTCGATCAGCGACTGCACCCACTCGGCGACGATCGCAATGCCGACAGCCGGTGCCGGCGCATCGGCGAGGAGCACGTCAGTGATGCCGTGGACCTCCGCTGACGACGCCGGGATCGGGATGCCGGGGTTGATCAGCCCGTTGATGTCGGGCCCACGATCGGCGATCAGCGCGTAGCTGAGGACCCGATCGTTGAGCGGGTCGATGCCGGTGGTCTCGAAGTCGAGCGAGGCGAGAGCGACCTGGTGCCAGCCATCGTGGTCTCCACGAGGCGGCGGTTTGGGCTTGGCGTCAGCGATCAGCTGCTTCACGACGAGCACCGCGGCAACTCCTGCGGCGATCCCGACTGCTGCGTACTTGTTGATGCGCACCTGGCCTCCTGAATCTCAACGGTACTGAGCCGGCCAGACATTCACTGGGAGGCTGCGTCGACCAGACTCCGGAAGAGTCCGGCGTCCTCTCTCGTCTCCGGGTGCCATTGCACAGCCAGCCAGAACGGCCGGTCCTCGCGCTCGATCGCCTCCAGCGTGCCGTCAGCGGCCCGGGCGGAGGCGACGAAACCAGGGTGCTCGCGTACGCCTTGGTGATGGTGGCACGAGACCTCGCCACGCTCGCCGATCGCGCCAGCCAGCCTTGTACCCGGCACGACGTCGACAGCGATCTCGCCGTACTCGTCCCCGCCGGGTGAGTGTCGTTCGTCTCCGACAGCATCCGGCACGTGCTGGTCGAGCGACCCGCCACCGTGCACCGCCATCACCTGCATACCTCGGCAGATGCCGAGCACCGGCAGCCGCGCCTCCCAGGCTGCATCAAGCAGGGCAAGCTCCCAGGTATCCCGGTCAGGACGCCAGCCGGCGGTGCGCTCGTGCGGTTCGGCGCCGTACTGCCAGGGATCGACGTCAGCACCTCCCGCGATGACCAGACCATCGATCCGACCCACGACCGCCAGCGCTGCGTCGGCGTCGGACGGCGGCAGGAGCACTGCAACTCCGCCGGCCGCCTCGATCGACTCTGCATAGACCGCGTGCAGGACGTCAGCCTTTTCGTCCCAGACTCCCCACCGGGACTGCTCCCGGTAGGTCGTGACTCCAATCAGTGGCTTCACAGCGGCGTGACGTAGGCCCCGGAGATGCCGCCGTCGACGAGGAACGTCGAGGCGGTGATGAACGACGACTCGTCGGAAGCGAGGAAGAGCACGGCATTTGCCATCTCTTCGGGCTCGGCAAAGCGACCAACCGGTACGTGCACCAGCCGGCGAGCGGCACGCTCCGGATCGCTGGCGAACAGCTCCTGCAACAGCGGTGTGTTGACCGGGCCGGGGCACAGCGCGTTGACGCGTACGCCCTCGCGGGCGAACTGCACTCCGAGCTCACGTGACATCGACAGCACGCCACCCTTGGAGGCGGAGTAAGAGATCTGCGAGGTGGCCGCACCCATCACCGCGACGAACGACGCGGTGTTGATGATCGAGCCCTTCCTCTGCTCGAGCATGTAGGGCAGCGCAGCCTTGCAGCACAGGTAGACGCTGGTCAGGTTGACGTCCTGCACCCGCTTCCACGCCTCGAGGTCGGTGTCGAGGATCGAGTCGTCCTCCGGCGGGCTGATGCCGGCGTTGTTGAAGGCGATGTCGACCGAGCCGTAGGTGTCCTTCGCGGTCTTGAAGAGCGCGTCGACCTGATCCTTGTCGGTCACGTCGACGTGCACGTACGTGCCACCGAGCTCCTCGGCGATGCCGGGGCCCTTGGCGTCGTCGAGGTCGCCGATGACGACGTTGGCACCTTCCTCGGCGAAGCGCCGAGCGGTTGCCAGGCCGATGCCCGAGCAACCTCCCGTGACGACTGCTGTCTTGCCTTCGATGCGTCCTGCCATGTTCGTGAGTCCTTTAGTCGTTGGAGAGAAAGACGTTTTTGACGTCGGTGAATGAGTGGGGTGCGTCGGGTCCGAGCTCGCGACCGAGACCGGACTGCTTGAACCCGCCGAACGGGGTCCAGTAGCGGACCGACGAGTGAGAGTTGACGCTGAGGTTGCCGGCCTCGACGCCGCGCGAGACCCGCAGTGCGCGGCCGAGGTCACGGGTGAAGATCGAGCCGGACAGCCCGAACTCGGTGTCGTTGGCCAGCCGGATCGCGTCCTCCTCGGAGTCGAACGGCATCACCGCGACGACAGGCCCGAAGACCTCTTCGCGCCAGATCCGCTCCTGCGTGTCACCAGAGAGCACGACCGTCGGCGGGAACCAGAAGCCGGGGCCATCGGGCGACGAGCCGCTGAAGGCGACCTCGACCTCGTCGACGAACCCCTGGACCGTCGTCTTCTGCGCGGCAGAGATGAGCGGTCCCATCTCGCTCGTACGGTCGGACGGGTCGAGCACCTTGAC
>JAKFCR010000112.1:0-15470 GCA_036676545.1 Aeromicrobium sp.
CTCAATTGGCAGAGCAGCTGACTCTTAATCAGCGGGTTCGGGGTTCGAGTCCCTGATGCCGCACTGTGAAGGCCTCGTTCCTCGCCGAACGGGGCCTTTGCTCTGCCCGGAACCGTCGGGTGGGGCGCCTAGGGTCTGACGCATGCCCGATCGCCTCGCTCGCCTCGACCAGGAGCACCGCGCTGCTGCGCAGCAACTCGCGGCATTGCGTCGTGAGTTCGACGGCATCGTGGCCGCGTCTGTCGACTCCAACGCCGATGATGAGCACGACCCGGAAGGCTCGACGATTGCATTCGAGAGATCTCAGGTCGGCGCGCTGATCGAGCAGGCCGAGCTTCGGTTGGCCGAGATCGACTCAGCGCGCGAGCGGGTGCTGACGGGGACCTACGGCGTGTGCGAGCTCTGCGGTCGGCCCATTGCTGCGGCGCGACTCGACGCCCGGCCAATCGCCCGCACCTGCGTCGCGTGTGTCGCCTAGGCGGGAACTTCATCGCGCTGCCATTAGTTGGCTTGTGCAGGAGGCAAACCATCTATGAAGTGTCCAACTGACAGCGCAACTCTCGTCATGAGCGAGCGCTCCGGGATCGAGATCGACTACTGCCCCGAGTGCCGCGGAGTGTGGCTTGATCGCGGTGAGCTAGACAAGATCCTCGAGCGTGCAGCCAGCGACATTGCTCCGGCGCCGAAGTACGCCGAGCAGAGGTACGACGATCGCTCACGCGGCTACGAGCAGCCTTACCGCAAGAAGAAGGGCCATTGGCTCGGGGAGATATTCGACTAGTCGTTGACGCGGTCGATCGACAGGACCGCGAATCGCGCCGAGAGCCAGTCGACCAGAGGGCCGAGCAGGAAGATCACCATCAGGGTTCCCGGTCCGATCGCGGCACCACACAGCCAGCCGAGCAGCGCACCGCCGCCTTGTACGACGCTGTAGCTCCATTTGAACGGCACGGGCGGGTCGAAAGCCAGCGCTGCCGCCTCGGTTGGTCCTGCTCCGGCATCGACCGCCAGATAGCCCGCCACACCGACGGCCACCACAGGGAACGACAGAAAAAGGAGCGCGATCCTGATCCACATGCTGTCCGGCTCGTCGAATGCGTCGAGCAGACCCGACACAACGAAGCCGACAACGAGTGGCTGGACGATCGTTCCCATCCCCGGCTTGAGTCCGCGCGCCCACGCCATCGACACCAACAGAACTCCGACAACGAGGTTGACGACCCAGAACTTCACGTCGAACGCGATCGACAGACCGTTGATCATGGTGGAGTAGCCGTCGGAGCCGAGCGCCGCGATCAGCAGCATGGCCACGCCGATCCCGAGGATCACGCACGAGACGACGAGTCGGATCAGTCGGGTCGGCACTCCTTGATCCTGACATGATCGAACCCATGTGGATTGGCTGGATCGAGTTCGACGTCCTCCTCGGCGACGTGCACACCCTCAAGGAGAAGCGCTCGATCGTACGGCCCCTGGTCGCCGACCTCCGACGCACGTTCACGGTCTCCGTGGCCGAGAGCGGCTCCCTCGATCTGTATCGTCGCGCCGGAATCGGCGTGAGCGTGGTCGCAGCCGACAGCAAGCACGTGATTGACGTGCTGGATGCAGTCGACAACTTCATGGCCGGGCGACCCGAGATCGACCTCCTCTCGGCTCACCGTGGCGTGGTCAACAGCGCCGACGAGTAGAGCGAGACACTCTCACGCCGATCAGGATGCGCGCACGTGAAGAGAGGAGCCGCCCTTTCGGACGACTCCTCTCTTGCTGTTCTTGCTTTTGTGACTAACGGAATCGACTACGGAAGTAGACCGCAATCGCTGCCAGCGCCAGTCCACCTGCGACTGCCGCCCATTCCGATCTGACCTGAGGTGAGGTCGAGATCGAGATCCGTGCAGGAGCTTCCTTCAGCACCTTGACTGGAGCGTTCACCAGTCTCGGCATCAAGGCGAGAGAATGACCCGGGTTGCCCGAGACGCTCATCTCACTCGTTGCAGTGCGCCGCGTGGCGCGGAGCAACAGCACTCCACCGAGCGCCATCGCGCCACCTACCGGGAACATCCACATCGGCTCGCCACCGGTATCCGGAAGCAGAGCCACGTCCTCGAGCTCCTCGTCCTCGATCTCGGCGCATTCGTCACCGGTGAGCTGCTCTTCGACCGTGATCTCGAAGATGCCGTCGTCAGTGAGCGTGAGGCCTTCTGCAGCCGTCGCGGTCACAACGTAGTCGCCAGGGCCAGTGCCGTTCGGCTCTGATTCGTACGTGATCTCATTCGTGTCGGCAGGAACGGTCAGTTCGCCGTCCGCGTCGCACGTCGGGTCCGAAGCACTCGGCGGTTCCGCCGCGACATAGGTCGGAAGGACCGGCGCGATGCATGCCTCGGCACTCGGCTCATCCTGACCGTCGTCGACTGCGATGACACGGGAGAAGCCCTGTTCGTCGGAGAAGATCGCGCCGATCAGCAGCAACGGGTTGCCCACGAACTTCGGATCAATCGAATTGATCGACACCGAGATCGGGTTGTCCCCTCCCTGCAGCACTTCGTCCGGCCCGGGAGTGCCCGTGTACTTGCACACGAACACCTTCTTCGAGAACTCGGGGGCCTTGACCTTCTTTGCTGCGACCTCTGTCACTGCCGCAAGCGCCGCCGGTTCTTCAACCACTGGCTCTTCAACCACCGGTTCTTCAACCACTGGCTCTTCAACCACCGGTTCTTCAACTACTGGCTCTTCAACCACCGGTTCTTCAACCACTGGCTCTTCAACCACCGGTTCTTCAACCACTGGCTGCTCAACCACCGGTTCTTCAGCCGCAGGCGGCGTTTGCTCGCTCGCCGCCTCGACTGTCACCTCAGTCGTACCTTCGTCGGCGGATGCCGGTGATGCCAGGAAAACGCTTCCCGCAGTCAACGCCATCGCCACTATCAATCTCTTCATGATGATGTGCCGCCCATCTGGGCCCTGCGCAGAGCCCGATCTCGAGATGCTCTCGTCCGGAACCCGGAACGATGATGGAACGGCCGCCCGATCGGCCGATATAGACGGACCAACGCTGAGGACGCGGCAAAAGTCACGCGTCAGCGGGTGAATTCGGGTGTTGGCCTGCGCAAGCCCGCCTTCGGGATCCAGAGCTGCGACAGCGGACATGACTGTGGGGGAGCCGCCGAAGCGACTCCCCCACAGTCAGGGTTGATCAAGCGGTTCGACTCGTCAGATGTCCAGACGGTAGCCGGGGACCGCGGGCAGGCCCTGCTTCTTGCGCAGGAGGACAACGCCACCGGCGATCATCGAAGCTGCGCCAAGGAACAGCCACGGTGAGGATCCACCCGTGTCGGGCAACAGTCCATTGTCGTCGAGTTCCTCGTCGTCGATCTCGCCGCACTCGTCGCCGGTGAGCTGCTCTTCGACCGTGATCTCGAACTCAAATGGGCCGACCAGGAAGAAGCCAGGCTTGGCTTCCGCCGTCACCGTGTACTCACCCGGGCCCGTGTACGGCGAGGGATCCAGCGTGTAGTCGACGCTTTCAGTGTCTTCAGGCGCAACCCACGTGCCATCTGCCTCACAGGTGGCTGGTTCAGGATCTTCAACGACCGCGGAAACGTCCTCGACGACCTCGTCAACGAACTGGCAATCGTTGTCGAAGATCGCCTCACCGGCCGCGTCCCAGTTCTGGCCCGGGTAGCTGCCGCCCGGGTAATCGAACGGAGGAATGATGTCGCCCCATTCCACGTCGATGCCGTCGAACCAGATCGGTCCATTGTGACCGTCGTGACCCGCAACGTCGGCGCTCTTGGCCGGCTTGTTGATGACGTAAGGGTTGTTGTGCGAAGCGGTGGCATGACAGATCGTCACCTTCTCCTTCGCAGCCTTGATGACCACGAGCTTCGCCTCCGTCAGACCCTTTTCGGCTGCGGGGGCAGGCGACGTCTCAGCGGGAGCCTCCTCAGCAGGAGCCTCCTCAGCGGGAGTCTCCTCGGCGGGAGCCTCCTCTGTCGGCGGGTCAGCAGGCGTCTCTGTCGGCGTCGGGGTCTCCGTCGTCGAGTCGATGACGTCGCCGTTGGCCATCGCGGCGGGGGCAGCGAAAAATACGCTGCCCGCGAGGATCGCGAAAACAGCAATGAGTTTCTTCATGACAAATCCGTCCGAGGGGAGTAACGGTGAATATGGGAGTGTCGCCCGCGATGCTTGCATGGGAGTTTTGCTCTGCGGACTCAGCAAAATCGTAGCCCATAACTGGCCTTGACGCGCGCACGACCCATTCATCGGACGTGATCTCGGACTCATTTCTGCGACGGAGGTCTGGTCGAGCGTTACAGATGGTGTGCATGTGACGTCGGCCTTGAGGCTGTAACCCGCACGGGTGCCTGCACATGCAAGAAAGGGAGCCGCCGAAGCGACTCCCCCTCTTGTACCTCTTACTACTCCACGAATCGCTGACGGCGAAGCACTGCCACGCCAGCAAACGTCAGCAGGCCGCCGACGAGCAGCAGACCGAGCGGGGCTCCACCGGTGTCCGGCAACAGAGCGGCGTCCTCGTCCTCGAGGCCGACGCCATCGACACACTCACCTTCACCGGCGTCGCCGGTGAAGACCGTCTGGCCAACGAGCTCGTAGCCTTCTTCAGCAGTCGCGGTAATCTCCCACGGGCCTTCCACGCCATCGCCGACCGTGAAGGTGTAGATGACACCCTCAACCTCGGTCGGGGTCGGTAGCTCCACACCTGCACACTGCTCGTCCACGACAACCTCAGCGACCACAAACTGCAGTCCGCCCAGACACTCTTCGGGCACCGTGACGGTGCCGCTCCACTCGGTCACCGTGTCGTCGGCGAAGGCGTAACCTTCCTGCGCTGTTGCCGTGACCGTCCATGCGCCGGTCACACCGTCGCCCTCAGTGAAGGCATACGTGACACCTTCAGTCACCGGGAGCGTGATCGAGCCGTCCTCGCCGCATTCATCAGCGATGGCTGGGGCGACCGGCGTCACGATCGTCGCTTCGTCGCAGTCGTTGTTGTACTGCGCCTGGCCCTCAGTGGTCCAGTTCTGGCCCGGGAAGCTGCCAGGGACGTCCTGCTTGACATAGTCGAACGGCGGGATGATGTCGAGGCCATCGTTGCCATGACCGGTCCCATTGATGATCGAGTCGAAGTCGACGCTGATGGACTGCCCGTTGGCGGGGTTGCCCGGAGGGAGGTGACAGATGTCGATCTTGTGGTCGGTGTCGTCAACCACGGTCGTCGGGCACTCCTCAGGGGTCGCGGCCCGAGAGGTCGTGTGGTCCACGACCCATTCACCCGGAGTGCCGAGAACCCAGGTCCAGGACGTCAGGTCGAACTCGTACGGCGTGATGAGAACGTAGAAGGTTGTCGTCACGGTCTTCTCGGTGCAGTTCGGCTCACCCGTTTCGTCCTTGTTCTCGACGTAGGCGTCTGGCTGGTTCGGCTGCTCCTCGTCGCAGTCATTGCCGTACTGCGCCTGACCTTCAGTTGTCCAGTTCTGGCCTGGAAAGCTGCCGGGGACGCCCTGCTTGACGTAGTCGAACGGCGGGATGATGTCGAGGCCATCGTTGCCATGACCGGTCCCGTTGATGATCGAGTCGAAGTCGACGCTGATGGACTGCCCGTTGGCAGGGTTGCCCGGCGGGAGGTGACAGATGCCGATCTTGTGGTCTGTGTCGTCAGGCAACGTGTCGTCGTCCTTCTTGTCGCCGCTGGCACGCATGGCACTAGCAGCCGTCCTGGCTGTGCCGCTGGGTGACGTGCTGTCGGTCGACTTGGTTGTGTCGTCAGGCACCGTGCTGTCGGGGGTCTCAGCTGCGTGGTCAGGCGGCGCGCTGTCGGGGGTCTCGGCCGAGTCGTCAGGTGGCGTGCTGTCGATCGACTGAGCTGTCTCGTCAGGCAGCGTGTCCGTTGCGGCGGGCGATGCGGCAATGAACACCGAACCGGCCAGCATCGCAAGCACCAAGGCAAATCTCTTCATTGACTGCTCCCTCTACGCCGACTCAAAATTGCGACGAATAGCTTGTTCGCGACTCCGGTGCTCCCCGGTGCCAGGTGGTTGTTCTGGCCGCCCTCACGACCTGGCCATCCACCTGATCAGAACCGTATTGCGATCGGGTGTGTCTTCCCCAGACACGAAAGACCCCTTCGAAACACGACCAAATGGCCATCCCATGTGCCGCTTTGCCCGAAACTTTTCAGCCACGACAGCTGCCGCGTGTGACGTCCGCCCTAGCCCACGAGCAGGCCGTATCGACATACTGAGGGGTCTTTTGCCCTCAGAAAACTCTGCTGTCTGAAAAGAGTGAGCCGCGTGCGCAACCCTCGAGCGTTCCTCCGTCCCCTCGCCGTCGGAGCTCCGACGCCGGTCGCCGACATCCCGTTCCGCCCGAGCCGGATGATCCACTTCTTCGACCCAAGCAACCCCAAGATGGCCGACAAGGTCCCGGACATCGCGACGAAGGTCGACATCATCCTGGGCAACCTCGAAGACGCCATCAAGACGGAGAACAAGGAAGCCGCCCGCCAGGGTCTCGTCGACATCGCCAAAAAGACCGACTTCGGCCAGACCCAGCTGTGGACTCGTATCAACAGCCTCGACTCACCGTGGGCCCTCGATGACCTCATCACCTTGGTCACCGAGATCGGCGACAAGCTCGACGTCGTCATGGTGCCGAAGGTCGAAGGCGCCCAGGACATCCACTACATCGACCGCATCCTCGCCCAGCTCGAGGCGCGCGCAGGACTGAAGCGACCGATCCTCGTGCATGCGATCCTCGAGACAGCCGAAGGCATGACGAACGTCGAGGAGATTGCCGCCGCGAGCCCTCGCATGCAGGGCATCTCGCTCGGCCCAGCCGACCTCGCCGCCAGCCGTCGCATGAAGACGACTCGCGTTGGCGGCGGCCACCCCGGCTACCTCGTACGCCAGGACCCCACCGGCGACGACCTCACAGAGGGTCGCACGACCTATCAGCAGGATCTCTGGCACTACACGATCGCGCGCATGGTCGACGCCTGCGCAGCGAACGACATCCTCCCGTTCTACGGACCGTTCGGTGACATCAAGGACGTCGTCGCGTGCGAGGACCAGTTCCGCAACGCCTTCCTCCTCGGCTGTGTCGGTGCGTGGAGCCTGCACCCCGTACAGATCGACATCGCCCGCAAGGTGTTCTCTCCCGACCCTGCTGACGTCGCTCACGCCAAGGAAGTCGTCGAAGCAATGGGCGATGGCTCCGGCGCCGTGATGATCAACGGCAAGATGGAGGACGATGCGTCCTGCAAGCAGTGCATCGTCATGCTCGACCTCGCCAAGGCTCTTGCCGAGCGCGACCCCGAGCTCGCCGCCGCCTACGACCTCTGAGGAACTGAATGTCCGAAACGCTTCGCCCCCGCCGTTCCGTTCTCTACATGCCCGGCGCCAACGAGCGCGCCCTCGAGAAGGCCAAGGGCATCGACGCCGATGCATTGATCCTCGATCTCGAGGACGCCGTCTCCCCCGACGCCAAGGCCGACGCCCGCGATCGCGTATGCGCTGCCGTCGCGTCCGGCGAGTACGGACACCGTGAGCTCGCAATCCGCATCAACGGCATCGGTACCGAATGGCACGAGTCCGACATCGCTGCGGCAGCAGCCGCCGGTCCTGACGCCGTCCTGGTGCCCAAGGTCAACTCCGCCGCCGAGGTCCTGCAGCTGGTCGAGGCGCTGGAGTTCCACGGCGCACCGGCACACACGGCACTCTGGGCCATGGTCGAGACACCGATCGCCCTTCTCCATGCCGAGGAGATCGCGGCCGCACACGAGCGTCTGACCGTCATCGTGATGGGCACGAATGACGTGGTCAACGAGACGTACGGTCTGCATGTGCCAGGTCGCAACCCGCTGGTTCTGACTGCCATCTCCATCTCGCTGCTGGCCGCTCGCGCCGCCGGCAAGGTGATCCTCGACGGCGTCTACAACGACGTCAAGAACGCCGAAGGCTTTGAGGCCGAGGCCCGTCAGGGCCGCGAGATGGGCTTCGACGGCAAGACGCTGATCCACCCCAGCCAGGTCGAGCCGGCCAATGCCGCGTTCGGACCGTCAGAGGACGAGATCGAGCACGCCAAGTCAATGATCGCGACATTCGAAGAGGGCAAAGCCGCAGGTCAGGGTGTCGTGACGTTCAACGGCAAGATGATCGAGGAGCTCCACGTACGCGATGCGCATCGGATCCTCGCTTCCGCTGAGGCCATCGCCTCACGCTAGGCACCAGAGAAGCGCCGTACGGATCAGATCCGTACGGCGCTTCTGCTTTTCAGGGGCGGTTCTACCGGCTGCTGCGCAGGCTGTAGACGCTTGACTCGATGGACCTTTTGCGCCTCTGGTGGATACGACGCTGTCGCACCGACTCCAGGAGCACTGCTCGGTCGATCTCGGACAACTCATCCCAGGCGCGCTTGCCGCGGGCCTGTCGGGCTTCGAAGATTGCCACTGACTTCACCCCCTCTCCAACGGTTCCGGTCGTCGGTGAGGAGTAGTCGGTCAGGTTCTTAGCGGTTATGAGTCGTGTTTCGAGATTCGTGGTCATAGCGCGCCTCCTTTCGGTGGTGATGGATGGATGAATAGCGGTCGGACATACAAAAAACCGCTTCAGATCAGAGATCCGAAGCGGCAGAAGTGCCAGAAGTGATGACTACTTCAGGTGCACTGCTTCGGAGGTCGGACCGGCAAAGGGCATGACGGCAAGACGGCTATCGCGGCCGTTCGTCATCGTGATGATCTTCTTCATGGGTCCACCTCCTTCATCAGTTTCGTGCTCGTTCGGAGCAGTCGTGCCAACGTAGCGCAGCCCGCGCGGAGTTGTCTAACCCCAAAAGCGTGTCGCGGCCAACAGGTCTGATTTCTGCCAGCCGCTGTCGACCTGCAATGTGGCCTCGCGAGGTTTCGTCCTTCCTGGCGGCTTCGCCGCGCCACGCTCAACCTTGACTTCGCGCTCGCTCGCAGAGCTCGCTCGACGAAGTCAAAACTCGAGGCGCTCGTCGATCTCGTCTCGGGTGAAACCGCTGGCATACAGCAGGTCGGCGGCGAGCGACCGCACCTGCGCGGCGATCGACGCACTGTTCATCGTCATGGCGTCGGGCAGCGCGGCGGATGCCATACGGGCCGCCTCGATGAGCTCCTGGCGGGCTTCGTCGAAGGCATCCTGTTGCGACAGGTCGTCGGCGAAGATCCCGATCGCCTTTGCCAGCGCATCGATCGCGAGATCCATGTCCGGCGGCACGGGCTCGCCGTGACGCAGCAGCGCGGACGTCTTGCGAGCCAACACGCGCGCATCGCGCACGGCGTTGTCGAGGTCGCGCACCGTTGCGACATAAGTCTCGACATGCTCGCGCTGCTTCCACCGCATCGGCGCCATACGGGCGATCTCGGTGACGTTGGCCGCGGTCGAGGTCATCGACTCAACCTGTGGCTGCATCGCTCGTGCCTCGTTGAGCGCCATGTCGGCCAGAGATGCATCAACTGTGCGGAGAGCCTGCGCCGTACGACTGAGAATGCCAGCGAGCTGCTTGAGGAACTGCTGCACTTCACGGTCGATGTCTCGTACGGGGTTGCGGGGTATGAGCAGAATCGTCGCCAGACCGAACACCCCGCCGATCAACGCGTCGATGAATCGTGTGGTCGCTGGGTTGGAGTTGCCTGCCACCGGGATGACCGTCGCCAGAAGGACTGACGACGTCGCGGCCTGGGTGAGCGCAAGCCCCTTCAGGCCGACCAAGATGCCCACGATCATCGTCAACACGATGACCAGCGCGAGCTGCCAGGTGCCACGACCGATCAGCAGGATGATCAGCTCACCGACGAGGACTCCGGTCGAGACGCCCAGGACGAGCTCGAACAACGTACGGGCGCGCAGCCCTGCACCTGCGATCAGCACGATGATCGCTGAGATCGGGGCGAAGAACGCCTGCTGGTGGTCCAGGACGTGCGTCGCGAAGTAGTAGGCGGCGGCCGTGGCGAGGCTCAACCGCAGCAAGAGGCGCCACCGACGCCGGAGAATGTGCAGGCGGTCGCGGAACGTACCTTCCGACCGACGCAGGCGCAGTCGGCGAAGCGGTATGTCGCGCGCCGGGCTCATGTCGTGGCTAGCGGAGCAAGCGACGCAGAACGACGATCGCCGCGACGGTGGCGGCTATGCCACCGACCACCGGGGCGATGGCAGAGATCTTGGGACTGCCATCCGGCTCCACGAAGCGACCCTTGACGCTGGCCAGGCTGCGGCGAGCGATCGTGCTCGGGTGGGCCCGATCGATCAGGGCATCGACAGTGTCGGCCAACCGATCACGGATCTCTTCGATCTCGTTGACCAGCTCATCGGAATCGGCCTTTGCCACGTCGCGCCTCACTCGTCTGGACGGCCAGGCCACGGAAGCGGACCTGCGCTCGTACGTCAGGATAGTGCGTATGACTGATCGCCTGCAGCCCGGAGACTCCGCACCCGACTTCACGCTCGTCAATGACGCCGGTGAGTCAGTGACGCTTTCGGACCTGCGAGGCAAGAACGTGATCGTCTACTTCTACCCCGCCGCGATGACGCCCGGCTGCAGCAAGCAGGCCTGCGACTTCAGCGACTCGATCGATCGTTTGCAGGCGGAGGGCTACACCGTCCTCGGCATCTCGCCGGACAAGCCGGAGAAGCTGGCGAAGTTCCGCGAGCGCGACGGGCTCACGATCACGCTGTTGTCGGATCCCGAGCGCAAGGTGCTCGAAGCCTGGGCCGCGTACGGCGAGAAGAAGCTCTACGGCAAGGTCGTCGTCGGCGTCATCCGGTCGACATTCGTCGTCGATGCCGAAGGCAAGATCTCGTACGCCGCGTACAACGTCAAGGCCACCGGTCACGTCGCCAAGCTCCGCAAGGACCTCAAGCTCGACGCCTAAATTGGGTGCCGGTGACAGGACTTGAACCTGCACGCTCGAAAGCACAGGATCCTAAATCCTGCGTGTCTACCAGTTCCACCACACCGGCCCGAGCTCCATCTTAGGTCCGAGCAGTCGAGTCACTTGCAGCCGTTACTCAAGCGAGTCCAAACGACTGCAACGGAGCCGACCAGACTCGAGTCATCGCACCCTAGCTAAACCACGGGGGCGTGCACAGGGATCCTGTCATCGGCACCGAGAGAGTGGGTGCTGACGGCTCCTGGCCGCCAGCACCCACTCTTCTAGTCAGTGAGCTTGGGGAGACCCTTGGCGATGTTGGTGGCGAGCACCTTGCCGACGAGGCCGGAGAGGCCGGGCGCGATGTTGAAGCCGATCGTGTAGTCGAGCTTCGTGCCGCCGTCAGCCGTCGGCGTGAGGACCTGCTTGCCCCAGTGACCGCGCAGCGGGCTGCCCTTGGTGATCTTGTACTCGATCAACGCGTTGGGCTCAGCGACCGTGGTGGTCTCATGAAACGCGGGAAGCGGACCGATCTTCAGGCTGCGAGTCGAGCCGACACCGTTGCGAGATGTGTCGCCGTCCTTGACGCGAGTGATCTTGGCACCGAAGACGGGGCCCAGGTTCTCGTGCTCGGCGAGCTTGTCGAAAACGGTCTTCGGATCGGACTTGTACGTGTGCGTGACGTGGACGCGCTGGGGAGTAGCCATAAGGGTGGAGTCTAGGGTGATTTTCCATGGAGCGGCGTTCGAACCCCAGCGGCGAGACGCCATCACTCCAACAACCCATCAGCGCGGGGATCATCGCCTGCGTCGTCGGCTACACCAGCTCATTTGCCGTGGTGCTTACCGGGCTCACCGCCGTCGGCGCCTCACCCACGCAGGCAGCCTCGGGACTGCTCGCTCTCTGCGCTGTTCAGTCCGTGGGCACTTTGTGGCTCAGCCGCCGTCACCGCATGCCGATCATGTTGGCGTGGTCCACACCGGGAGCGGCTCTGCTCGCCGGGATGGCGACGGTCGATGGCGGGTGGTCGGCCGCGGTCGGCGCGTTCCTCCTGGTTGGCGCCGCGTATGTCGTCACGGGTCTGTGGCCCGCCCTCGGACGACTCATTGCGAGGATCCCGGCACCGATTGCCCAAGGAATGCTCGCGGGCGTGGTCTTCGGGCTCTGCGTCGAACCGGTCCGGAGCCTGGTCGACAATCCCGCCGCGATCGTCCCGATCGTGCTCGTCTGGCTAGTGGGCGTACGGCTTGCGCCGCGTTGGGCAGTTCCCGCCGCGTTCCTGACAGCTGGCATCGTGATCGGGGTCGACATGATCCGACGCGGTGAGGGGATCGCCGGATCAGATCTGCTGCCGAGCCTTGCGCTCACCGCACCGACGTTGAGCTGGGAAGCGGTCGTCAGCATTGCACTCCCGCTCTATCTCGTCACGATGGCATCGCAGAACGTTCCAGGCGTCGCGATCATGAAGGCCATCGGGTACGACGTGCCGTGGCGCGATTCGATCGTGACAGCCGGCGTCACCACCATGGCGGGTGCAACAGGTGGCGCGCACTCGGTCAACCTTGCCGCGATCAGTGCCGCACTCGTTGCCGGTCCAGACGCCGGCCCTGACAAGAGCCGCCGCTGGATCGCCGGTCAGGCAGTCGGTTGGACCTACCTCGTGCTTGCTGCCGCATCCATCGCCGTGGCCGCCCTGGTCGAAGTCGCTCCCGCCGGTGTGATCGCGACAATCGCCGGTCTGGCCCTGCTGGGCACGCTCGCCTCGGCCATCGAGAGCGCGATGGTTCAACCGAAGGGGCGCGAGGCTGCCGTGGTGACGTTCCTCGTCGCCGCTTCAGGCATCAGCGCCTGGGGTGTCGGTTCGGCCGCATGGGCGATCCTCGCCGGAATGTTCGTGTACGCCGTGCTGTCGTGGTCGCCAAAGGATGGTCGCTGAATGTTTCGTATCGCGTTCTTCGAACCACGCATCGCCGGCAACACCGGCAGTGCGATCCGGTTGGCCGCTGTGAGTGGCTCTGAGCTGCACCTGATCGAGCCCCTCGGCTTCGACCTCGAGGAACCAAAGCTCAAGCGTGCAGGTCTCGACTATCACGACCTCGCGGTGATGACCGTGCACGCGAACCTCGAAGCGGCGTTCCAAGCCCTGCTGCCGGCGCGAGTGTTCGCGTTCACCGGCAAGGGCGACGAGCTGTACACCGACATCGCGTACGAGCCGGGCGACATATTGCTGTTCGGTCCAGAGCCCACGGGACTGCCCGACGAGGTGCTCAACGATCCTCGGATCACCGCCCGCGTACGTCTGCCGATGCTGCCCGGCAGACGCTCCATGAATCTGGCCAACTCCGCCTCGATCGCCGTCTACGAGGCCTGGCGCCAGCACGGATTTGCCATGCCGGATAGCTCACCCGAATGACTTTTCGGTTTTAACGGCGAATCTGCGAACAACGGGCCCATCCGCGACTTACGCTGACGCTCACTCGGGAGGAAGTTAAGAGCGAATGGTCCAGCAGCGGACGGCCGTACGTACGCCGATCGTCATCGCGCTGGTTCTGGCTGCCCTGCTCGGACCATTCCTTGCCCGAAGCGCCATCGGTGGTGAGCCGGGCGCGATCTCCACAGTCGCTCCGAGAGGCATCGTCGTCGTCGGAGACTCGATCACCGCGCGCTACAACGACAAACCCGGCGACGACAAGCAGGGCTGGTGGAGCATCGTCGGCCGCCACTACCACGCCAAGGTCGCGACGTACGCGCAGTCCGGCTCGGGTTACCTGCGGCCCGGTCAGGGATGCACCGGCAACAAGTTCATCGATCGCCAGCAGGCGTTCACGGGCGAGCCACCGTCGCTGCTCATCGTCGAGGGCGGGCGCAACGACTGGGCGTCGTGCCAGGACGGCCGCTTTGTCACCTCGACGAACGAGGCTGTCGAGCACGCGGTCGACACCTATTTGGAGACTCTCAAGACTTTTCTGCCCCGCTCGACCCGGATCATCGTCATGGGTCCGCCGTGGGGACCGATCGACCCAGCGAACGGCGAGCGGGTCACCGCGATCGTCGAGGCAGCTGCGACCAGGCTCGGTATGGAGTTCGTCCCGACCACCGGCGCGCTCACTGCCTCTCGCGTCGTCGACGGTGTGCATCCGAACCGGGCGGGCAGCGTTGCCATTGCCAACCGGGTCATCAGCGCCCTCGGCTAGGAAGACAGCGCGGCTGCGACTGCAGGAGCGATCGCAGTGAGCGCCTTGCCACGATGGCTGATGCGATCCTTCTCGTCGGCCGGCAGCTGAGCCGTCGACACGTCGTAGCCGTCGGCGGCGAACAACGGGTCATAGCCGAAGCCGCCCTCCCCCTGTTCGGCGCGGAGGATGCGACCCGGCATCTCGCCGAGCTCGACGACCTCATTGCCATCCGGAGTGCAGAACGCCATGGCGCAGCGGAACTGCGCCGTACGTCGCTCGTCCGGAACATCGCCGAGCTGGCTGAGCAGCAGCGCGTTGTTGGCCGCGTCTCCCCCGTCCGACTTGCTGACACCCGACCAGCGCGCGGAGAGCACGCCGGGCATCCCGTTGAGCTCGTCGACGCACAGCCCGGAGTCGTCAGCGAGCGATGGAAGACCGGTCACCTCGAGACACGCACGAGCCTTGAGCAGCGCATTGCCCTCGAACGTCGGCTCGGTCTCCGCCGGCTCGTCGTATGGGGTGACATCGGCTAGGCCCAGAACCTCGATACCGGGGATCAGCGGCTCGAGGATGCGCCGAAGCTCGGCGAGCTTCTTGGCGTTGTTGGATGCGAGGACGACTTGCGTCATCGCCCGAGGGCCTCGTTTTGCAGCTTCGTCAGGTCGGCGCAGCCCTTGCCGGCCAGCTCGAGCAGGGCATCCAGCTCTGCCTTGTCGAACGGCGCGCCTTCGGCGGTGCCCTGGACCTCGATGAACTTGCCCGATCCCGTCATCACGACGTTCATGTCGGTCTCG
The DNA here is from genome assembly GCA_036676545.1 of Aeromicrobium sp. Taxonomy (GTDB): domain Bacteria; phylum Actinomycetota; class Actinomycetes; order Propionibacteriales; family Nocardioidaceae; genus Aeromicrobium. The sequence goes on from JAKFCR010000112.1 coordinate 14,877, forward strand.
GCGCGTACGTCCTCGCCGTACGGGAGATCGAGCAGAGGCACTCCGTCGATGATGCCGACGGAGATCGCCGCGACCGATTCGATGAGCGGTTCGCCAACGAGAGCGCCCTTCGAGCGCAGGTGCTCAACGGCATCAGCGAGGGCGATGTAAGCGCCGGTGATCGCTGCCGTACGTGTACCGCCGTCAGCCTGCAGGACGTCGCAGTCGATCGTGATCGTGTTCTCGCCGAGTGCCTTGTAGTCGATCGCGGCGCGCAATGAACGCCCGACGAGGCGGGAGATCTCATGCGTACGCCCACCGATACGGCCCTTGACCGACTCTCGCGATGAACGGTCGTGGGTGGCCTGCGGGAGCATCGCGTACTCCGCCGTCACCCAGCCGAGACCCGAGCCCTTGCGCCAACGCGGCACGCCTTCGCTGGCGCTCGCGGCGCACAACACCTTGGTCTTGCCGAACTCGATCAGGCACGAACCCTGCGCGTGGTCGAGCCAGTTGCGGGTGATGGTCACGGGGCGGAGCTGATCGGCGGTACGGCCGTCTTCACGAGTCATGCTGGCGACCCTATCGGCCGAGTTCGTAGACCGATCCGGGTGA